>CANHJR010000008.1 GCA_947461165.1 Saprospirales bacterium
AATTCGATAATCTTGTTGCCATAAAAATATATTTGGGAATTAGGCTTCATACATTGAAAAAAATAAGTACTTTTGTAAATCTATCATTAAAGAGCATATTATCTCAAAAAAACACGAATTGGAAGCAAAAGTAATCAAAAGTGGCAATCCACTTGTCAATCAAATTATGATATCTTTAGAAGATCGAAAGGCACAAGATATTGTTTGTCTCGATCTAAGAGGAAATGAAGATGCTACCGTGGATTATATGATCGTCTGTCATGGCGATAGCACAACGCAGGTCAATGCCATTGCTGGCAATTTGGAAAAAGAGGTTTCCGAGAAACTAAATACAAAGCCATCTAGAATCGAAGGTGAACGCAATGCCGTATGGGTTTTGGTTGATTATTTTGATGTGGTGGTTCATATTTTTCATCACGAGATGAGAGCGTTTTATCGGTTGGAAGATCTATGGTCAGATGCGTTGAGCCCTAATGCTCCTAAAGAAAAAAGAATAGCTAAAAAAATTAATACTAAATAATGAGTGTAAATAGCACACCGAATGCCGAGCCTAAGCCAAAACTAGAAATCGATCCGGTTTCAAATCCTAAGCCAAATAAAAGCAATGAGCCAAAATCAAGTTATACATGGATATATCTTGCATTGACTGTATTGACAGGACTGTTGGTTTTCAACCAGTTTTTTGACAATTCTGATGCGCGAGAAATTCGAATGCAAGAGTTTGATCGGATATACAAAAATGGTGATATCGCCTACGTGGAGACTATAAACCAAAGCAAAGCAATTATCTACCTCAAAAAGGATGCCCTTGCAAAACCAGAATATAAAAAACTGAACATTCCTGTTTCAAGCTTTGGCAAGAAAGAACAAGCTGTTTTTAGTTTGAATATCATATCGAATGAATCCTTGGACGAACATGTTCGTGAATTTTCAAAGGCAAATGCAATACCTCTTATTGACATTGTACCGATGCCAGAAGGAGGATTCTTTTCTGGATTATTAATTCAACTATTGCCAATTCTTATTTTAATTGCTTTCTATCTATTCGCAATGCGAAAAATGGGTGGAAGCGGAGGTGGAGCTGGTGGTTTTCCTGGTGGTGGAATTTTCTCCATTGGAAAATCAAAAGCTACGATGATAGATAAGGATGCCGAAAGCGATATCAATTTCTCTTCTGTTGCTGGTCTTGACGAGGAAAAACAAGAGGTTATGGAAATCGTAGACTTTCTAAAACATCCAGAAAAATACACGGCACTAGGTGGAAAAATACCAAAAGGAGCTCTTCTTATCGGTCCTCCAGGAACTGGAAAGACATTGTTAGCTAAGGCCATGGCAGGTGAAGCGAAAGTTCCTTTTTTTAGCATTTCAGGATCTGATTTTGTAGAAATGTTTGTTGGAGTAGGGGCATCAAGAGTTCGTGATTTATTCAAACAAGCCCGTGAAAAGGCACCTTGTATCATTTTTATAGATGAAATAGATGCTGTGGGTCGCGCGCGAGGAAAAGGAATGATGGGGGGAAATGACGAACGTGAGAACACATTGAATCAGCTTCTAGTAGAGATGGACGGTTTTGGTGGAGACACTGGAATTATCATGATTGCAGCAACCAATAGGCCAGATGTTTTGGATGATGCTTTACTGAGACCAGGCCGGTTTGATCGACAAATTCACATCGATCGACCAGACCTTAAGGGTCGCGAACAAATATTCCATGTTCATCTCAAAAAAATCAAAACAGGAAGTGATATCAGTGCTATCGATTTATCCAAACTGACCCCGGGTTTTGTTGGAGCGGACATCGCTAATGTCTGCAACGAAGCGGCTCTTGTTGCGGCTCGTAAGGATAAGAAAGAAGTCAATATGAAAGATTTCAACGAGGCTATAGATCGCATTACCACTGGACTCGAAAAGAAAAATATGATCATCACTCCTGAAGAGAAAAAAGCGATTGCTTATCACGAAGCAGGGCATGCATTGACGAGTTGGTATCTGGAATATGCGCATCCTTTTGTCAGAGTTACGATCGTTCCGAGGAGCGAATCTTTGGGCCACGCACTATATTTACCAAAGGAAAAATACCTAACTGTCAAAGAAGAATTACTAGATGATATTTGTGTCTCTATGGGTGGCAGAGCCGCTGAAACGATTGTTTTTGGACAAATATCTACCGGAGCACTTGGTGACCTTGACAATGTAACAAGAAAAGCTTATTCCATGGTTGTGAACTATGGAATGAGCGAAAAAGTGGGAAATCTCTCATTCTATAAGATGGCACTTAATTCATATGAAAAACCATATTCTGATGTTACTGCTCAGCTGATTGACGATGAGGTACGCGTCATTTCGGATACACAATTTCAACGTGCAGTTGATCTCTTGAAAGATAAAAGAGAGCAATTGGATCAACTCGCAGCACTTTTGCTCGAAAAAGAGGTGTTGCAAAAATCTGATCTTGTTCAGCTGCTTGGAAAGAGACAATGGGATACGGAAGAAATTGAAGAAACCGCTGCCCTCGCAGAGTCCATTCAGAAAGAAAAACCCGATGAAATCGTAGTGCCGAACAATAATGGTGAGATTCAAGATAAACCAACCGTCATTGAATAATGAAAGGGTTCTTTGTAATCATTTTGTTGAATTTAATTCTTTTAGCATCCTGTACTAAAACGGTCTCTGAAATCCCATCGTACTTAAAGGTTGATTCGGTTAGTATTGCCACCCTCCCAAATGTTCCTAGTACCCATGGGATTTATGGGCTTCATGTCATTATTGAAAATGATAACCGCGGTTCGTGGCAGATCCCATTCTTAATGCCAGTTCTTAGTTTTGGTTCACGTACAGCGATTATAACACCAATAGTAAAAAGAAATAATCTTTCAACCTTGCTAGAGGCTTATCCGCTCTATGATCCGATTTCGGTTCCTGTCAATTTTGTTTCAGGAATGACTAAGGATACTGGTTTTCAGTTTCAATACAGTAGTTCGGTGACCACCGCTCTTAATGAATCCATGGAATTGACAAATAATTTTAACCCTTCTACGTCAACATTGGTAAGCGATCAAGCAAGAACAGGCTCTAAAAGCTTGTTAATGGCGATCGATAGTTCCAATGTGAGTTTAAATTTAGTCTCCCTATATAATCGTCCAATCAATTTAAGCCAAACAAAACAAGTTTACCTTGAATTTGACTATTATATGCCAGAAGGCGCATTTTCGCCCAGTCTAAGCTATGAAGATGCGAAGGGCACTCGAAAAAATATTTTTTTCGACAATTTTCTTTTACCAAATAATGGCTGGACGCATGTTTATTGGATGCTGACAGAGGCGGTACGTGTCAATGGTCAACCATCATACACACTTGGATTAAACTTAACCACAAGAGAAGGTAAATCCAATGCTAAAGTTTACATTGACAATTTGCGAATTATGGAAAAATGATTCGATCTCAGCACAAATAGTTTAGAACATATTTTTTTTATCTAAATTTGCTTTTTAAATCATAAAAAAGAGAGAAATAAAATGAATTTTGGAGAAATATTGACTGTTTCAAAGTTGCCAGGTTTATACCAAATGCACAAAAAAAGATCTGATGGTCTAATAATAAAAGCAATTGGCGATGACAAGGTGTTTTTTGCATCATCACGTGCACATGGATTTACTCCATTGGATAATATTACGATATACACCGATACGGAGCCGATCGAGTTGGTAAAAGTTTTCCAAGGTATCGATAAGTATAAAGCTAAAAATGAGATTCCTTCTGCCAAAGATTCCAATGACAAATTGAAAACTTTTTTTGAATCGGTAGTTCCAAGCTATGACGTCGAAAGAGTCTATGTTAGTGACATTCAGAAGATAATTAAATGGCATGCTATATTAAGTGCCAATTCACTCATACCAAGTGAAGACCAAAAAGAAGCTAAAGTTGCAAAAGCTGAAAAGCCTGTAAAAGCTGAAAAGGTTGATAACCCAAAAAAGGCAGATAAAACGGCAATAAAGGAAATTTCAAGCGAAGCACCTGCTCCAAAAGCAAAGAAATCAACCAAAAAAACAAAGGAATAGATTAAAAGAAATCGATGACTGCCAGCTTGATTCTCACGTGTATTATTGTTTATTTTCTGGCACTGATTGCCATATCTTATTTTACAACACGTAAATTAAGTGCCTCCTCTTACTTCAATGGCGACAAATCTTCACCTTGGTATGTGATTGCCTTTGGTATGCTTGGTGATTCACTCTCTGGAGTAACCTTCATATCTGTTCCTGGTGCGGTTCTCTTAGCCAAATTTGGATATTTTCAGCTTGTAATGGGCTACATGGTTGGGTATCTTGCGATCATATTTATCCTTCTACCGATTTATTATAGAATGAACTTGACTTCAATCTATAGTTATTTGTTCGAGCGTTTCGGCATTTATACACAGTATACCGGTGCATTTTTCTTTATGCTCTCCAGAATTCTGGGCTCAGCTGCTAGACTATACCTAGCGGCTACTGTATTACAGTTGTTCATTTTTGATTCTTATGGAGTGCCTTTTGCTGTTTCAGTTAGTATTATAATATTACTGATATGGTTGTATACGATTCGTGGCGGTATCAAAACCTTGGTTTGGACAGATACATTTCAGTCGATGCTTTTGATATTGGGCGTTGTTTTTTCGGTCGTAGCTATCTGTAGCAATTTGAATATTTCTTGGTCTGAGGCATATAACATAGTGAAGAATGATAGTCGTTCTCAAATATTTTTTTGGGACTTTTGGGATAAGTCAAATTTTTATAAACAGTTTTTTGGTGGTGCGTTTATCGCTCTATGTATGACGGGCTTGGATCAAAACATGATGCAAAAGAATCTGACGTGTAAATCACTTGGCGAATCGCAGAAAAATCTGTTTTGGTTTAGTATCATCATGCTGATTACCAATTTGTTTTTCTTATCGCTCGGAGTATTGTTGTATTATTTCGCAGAACAAAAAGGTATCTCTTTGCCATTAAAGCCAGATGGAAACGTCTTCACAGACAATGTGTTTCCTTTTTTAGCACTAAATCATCTTGGCTTTTTAGCCAGTATTTCATTTGTAGTTGGTCTGACAGCTGCAACATTTAGTAGTGCCGATAGTGTTCTGACCACCCTTACCACCTCATTTTATATTGACATACTAGGAAAGAGGACAGATAGTCAGACGGATACCAGGCTCAGACATGCTATTCACATCGGGTTTGCAGTGATATTATTGATTGCGATATTGATCATCAAGGCGGTGAACACAGGATCCGTGATTGATGTTGTGCTTAGGATAGCTAATTTCACCTATGGGCCTCTTCTTGGTCTTTTTATGTTTGGAATTTTCTCAAAAAGAATGATCAAAGATTCAATCGTGCCCATATTGTGTATCATTGTTCCATTCGTAACATACTATTTGGACTCGCATCCTTTTCAAATACTTGGGAAAGATTTTTTGTTTGGCAATACCATATTAATCGTAAATGGGTTTCTTACGTTTATAGGGTTATTGATGATTCATTATCTTTTTAGAGATATTAAAGTGAAATCAGATTAAACGGAAATAAAGGAATGCCATCTAATCAATAGATAATTTAAAATAATAGTTATGAAAACGATTTACATCATATTGTTTGCCCTTTTGTCATTAAGTTCAAGAGCCCAAGATGATATCTATGACAAACCTGAACCTGAAGTCAATCGTGCAAGATCCGTTTCTTCAAGTAACACCTCAGACTATAGTGATGATTACAATCCAAATTTTGACTATCGATACAGCCGTAATCTAAGAAGAGTATATAATCCATATTATATGATGCCTACGACAGCATATATGAACATGTACAATTATCCTTCGTTCAATTCGTTTTACAGCTTCAATCCATATGAATTGAATTCTTGGAATGATCCTTTTTTTAATCCATACAATCCTTGGGGAAATAACATAGGATATGGTTATTCGCCTTTTCACAGTTACAATAATTTCAATAATTGGAACACTTGGAACAGTCCTTTTAATAACAATTGGTACAATCCTTATATATACAACAGTAGTTGGGGAGGAAATCGACCGGGATCTAATCAGGGATGGTCTAATCCTTCTCCACCGCGACCTGTATATCAAAATCGACTTCCAAGACCTACTCGCAATCAAAACGCTGGAAATTTTGGTTCTTTTTCAAATCCATCTAGACCAAATGGCCCTGCGCAAGTTGTCACACCAACACCATCGAATGGTGGTAGAGGTTTTTTTAATACTACACCAGCTAATTCGAATACCAATAATTCGAATTCCAATGGAAACTCTCAACGAAATTCCTCCAACGGCGCTTCATTTGGTTCCGGAACGTCAACACCAGCACCTGCCAATAATAACAGTGGCGGTCGCACAGGTGGTGGAAGATCGGGCCGATTCTAGATCATTTTACAACTTATTTATGGAATGATTGTTTTTTTGATCAAAACAATTCCTAGTCAAATTACAATTGAAAATTAAAAATTTATGTATAAGCAGTTTTTTATTCTAATCAGTTCATTGCTAACCCTTCAGGTCAATGGACAAACTTCTGCACCTGACGCGTTTGGTTCTATCATTAGTATGGCAGAATCCGTCAATACCCCAACACTTATGGGCACATCAAGGTTTGTTGGGTCAGGTGGTGTTCTTGGGTCCATAGGGGCGGATATATCTACACTAAGCACAAACCCTGCTGGACTCGGTATGTTTTCTCGATCTGAATTCGAAATAACGCCGAATCTTCAGATTAATAATGTGAATGCAAATTATCAGTATTTTACAGGTTCAGGAAGCCAATCATCTATCATAGATAAAAATCAACCAGTCTTCAACTTAGGAAGTATTGGAATCGTCTTTGCGACAAGGAATGGTGAAAACCAAGCTTTACGATCTTCGAATGTCACTATTGGTCTCAATCGCACTGCCAATTTTAATCGCCAAATAGACTTTGGGGTAGGTAACAACTCCGCATATAGCTATTCAAACTATTTGGCAGATTTAGCGACTGATCTTACCGGTCGAGGTCTCTATGTGCCATTTGGTTCACGTCCAATCTTGCAAGATTATGCCTTGTTTGACAATATTTATAACCGAACATTGATCGCCCATGAGGCAGAGCTTATTGGCACTACGAATACAACAGGTGTCTATGCGGATCCTATACCAAGAAATTCATCTGGGAGGGTAACGCAGTTTGGATCACGGAAAATCAGAGGAGGGATAGATGAGTTGTCTGTGGCTTGGAGCGGAAGTATTAAGGACAAAGGATATGTCGGTGTGTCTCTTGGTATACCATTTCTGAAGTATCACTCCGAGTTTTCAATATCTGAGGATAATACAGGATCCACCGTTACAAATCCCTATGGCAAATTCAATTACTTTGACCTTAAAGAAAATGATAATTATAACGGTACAGGTATCAATCTAAAACTTGGTGGATTATACAAAATCAATGATCAATTGAAAGTTTCAGGGTATTTCCATTCACCAACGTTGTATAAGGTTACAAATACATATACTGTGAGTATGGTTGCTAATTATCAACTCTCAAATAATCCAAATTCTAGAACCTTGTCAGAATATGAGTTTGATATGATCACACCATTTAAAGTTGGGGGTGGGTTCAGTTATCTTTTTGGAAAAAAAGGATTTATTGGTGCAGAATATGAATACAGTAATCTCGTAAATAGCTCTATAGATATCAAAAATGTCTCGGGTAATAATTCTATTAATTCTGCACTATCGGCTGAACAAGCAAATACTCATACACTGCGAATTGGTGGTGAATTTGTAGTTGATGTTTTAAGATTTCGAGCGGGGTATAACTACCGCACATCGCCATTGCAATCCGCCTATCATGTGCAGGGAGGAAATCAAATTCAGCAAACATTATGCTTTGGAGCAGGTATTCGCGGACCAGAGCTTTCTTTTGATTTTGCTTTTCAGAGACAATATTATGCCGATTACAATCCGGTTTATGACAATACATCAAGCACCTTTGGCATAGCTACTTGGAATAGTCAGAATAACATGATGGCCACATTTAATTATCGATTCAACAGCGGGAATTGATAATCTAAACATGAAATAAACAGTGTGATTTTTCATGTTATTTACTAATAGAAGTTAGATTAAGAAATTGAATCTGACATTCCCTTTCAGTTTTTTAACCAAAGACCAAGCACGAATGATCTAGTTTTGCTAGAATTATTTGAATAATATGTTTTTTCAGCTTTTTAGGCGTTTTCATCTTTCTTTTTTTTTGTTGGTTTCAACACTTGCGAGTGCTCAAAATTTCAACTTGAGTGGTACCATAACGGATGCAAAAAATGGTGAAACTATTTCAGGGGCTCGAATTATAAGTATAGAGAATCCATCGATTGGCTCTATTTCAAATACCTACGGATTTTATTCTCTTAGTTTACCCGCCGGATTGTCTAAGATTCGAATCAAAATGCTTGGATACGATGAGATCAGTGAGGATCTATCTGTAAGTACAAACCAAAAGCGAAATTTTGCCTTGATAAAAAGGAATAATCAAGTCAAAGAGGTCAAGGTAAATGCAAAAAAACAAAGTAAAAATATATCAGAGGTCCAAATGGGCAAAATACAGGTAGATTTAAAGGAGTTTGACAAAATTCCAGTCATACTCGGAGAACGAGATGTGTTAAAGTCGATTCAGCTGCTTCCTGGTGTCATGCCCGCACAGGAGGGCACATCTGGGTTTATTGTGCGAGGTGGTGCCACTGATCAAAATTTAATTCTACTAGATGAGGCACCAGTCTATAATGCATCTCATTTACTAGGTTTTTTTTCAACCTTTAATTCGGATGCACTCAAAGACTTAACCCTTTATAAAGGAAATATGCCTGCAGAGTTTGGTGGTAGACTTTCATCCGTAGTGGATATCAAAATGAAGGAAGGCGACAATAAAAGTTTCGGATTTGGAGGTGGACTTGGGCTTATTGCTTCTAGATTGTACGTCGAAGGACCAATACAAAAAGATAAAAGCTCGTTTTTCGTTTCTGGTCGAAGAACCTATGCAGATGCCTTTCTATTCCTTGCAAAAGATACGATTGCACAGAAAAGTACCTTGTATTTTTATGATTTAAATTTGAAAACGAATTTTAAGCTTTCAGAGAAGGATCGTATTTATTTTTCTGGATACTTCGGTCAGGATAGATTTGGTCTGGCAGATGCATTTATGATTAATTATGGCAATACAACAGGAACATTCCGCTGGAATCGAATCATTAACGATAAATTGTTTAGCAATACCTCGGTGATCTATAATGATTTTAATTATCAAGTAAAAATAGGTATCAATAATTTTGATTTAGTCGTAAACTCCATACTTAATGATTATTCGATCAAGCAGGATTACGACTATTACCTAAACTCAAAAAACAGATTGAAATTTGGTGGAATCTCAACTTGGCACAACAATGTACCTGGTGATATTAGTAGCTCTGATACCATCATAGCAAAGAATGGACTCTCGCGAAGCAATGGATGGGAAAATGGTGTTTTTATTCAAAATGAGCAACAAATCAATTCCAAATTGACTATCAATTACGGACTTCGACTAACCTCCTTTAGTGTGGCAGGTACCAATAAGTTGTATTCGTATGATAATCAGAGAAACACGCTTGACACGACCATTTTAGAGGCATTGCAGTTTGGACGTACCTATATCAATCCTGAACCTAGGTTTTCTATGAACTATACGTTGAAATCCGATGCTTCCATAAAATTTGCATACTCCCGCAATGTGCAATACATTCATCAGCTAAGCAACACAAACGCTGGATCTCCAACGGATCGATGGATGCTTACCAATAATAATATTCGGCCAGGTATTTCAGATCAGGTATCAATTGGTTATTTTTTCAATTTCGCCCAGGATAAGTTTGAGGCGTCGATTGAAGGATATTATAAAGTATTACAGAATCAGATAGATTATAGAAGCGGTGCCGTTCTTCGAGCAAATGAAACCATTGACAAGGACCTTCTCTATGGTGATGGTCGAGCATATGGGGCTGAATTTTATATCAAAAAGAGAATCGGCAAACTGACGGGATGGCTCAGTTATACCTTGTCACGATCCGAAAGAAGTTTTGACCAAATTGACGCGGGCAGCTGGTTTCCATCTCGATATGATAGAACGCATGATATTAGTCTAGTTGGTATGTACGACTTGTCCAATAGAGTAAGCGTTTCTGGTACTTTTGTTTATTTTACTGGTAATGCTGTAACGTATCCAACAGGGAAGTACGGTATCAATGGTGACCTTGCAGCGGGCATCGATGATCCTAATATTCTATATACGACATATTCAACAAGAAACGGTAGTCGTTTTCCGCATTATTCAAGAGTCGATCTCGCCTTGAATTGGATCATAGCTAAGAAAAAGCATTGGGAGCACGAGCTTAGTTTTTCGATTTATAATGTTCTAGGTAGAACGAACGCCTATACTATTGATTTCATTTACAACAAGGATCAATCACGAACGTATGCAGAGAAGACCTATCTATTTGCACAAATCCCATCGATTACCTATAATTTTAAGTTTAAACATAAACCATAATCTATGAAATTAGCTTGTTATGCTTATTTGCTTTTTGGCTTTGTTTTGTTGAATTTATCCTGTAAAGAGGAAATCCCAATCGAACTAGCAGAGGATATTGGAAAAATCGTGATCGAGTCAGAAATAAACGATGCAGGCACTAACCAATATACCAAAATTTCAAAAACAACTTCTTTTGGCAATACGATAAGCTTTGAACCTTATGATGTATCATTTGTGGTCATTTCTGACGATGCTGGTCTAATGGATACGCTGATTCGCATTCGACCAGGTGTGTATCAAACAACGAAAATACAAGGTGCCGTAGGTAGGAACTATTCATTGGAGGTCAATGATCAAGGAACAATCTATCAATCCAGCTCGCGCATGATGCCTTGCCCAGCGATAGACAGCACATATATTTTCAATTTCTTGAGTTCAGAGAATAGATATGCAGCAATCAAGTTCAAAGACGCTGTAGGAGAACAAAATTATTATCGGTATTTCATAAGACTCAACCGTCAACCTCCAAAAACGATGTATGTTTTTGAAGATAAATTGATCAATGGAGCAGAATGGCGATTTACCTCAAGACGACAAGAAGAAAAAATGAAATTAGGGGATACTGCAGAGTTTATTCTTTTGTCGACGGACAAAGCCAATTTTGAGTTTTTCAACGTGCTAATTCAGAATCAATTGGTGACATCAAATGGAAATGAACAAGTTGCTCCAACCAATCCTCCATCCAATATTAGCAATGGTGCTCTAGGATATTTTAGTGCCCATTCTCGAAGATCGGCATTGGTAGTAGCGGATCGATAATATTTAGCATTTATTAATTTAAACGTAACGACGAAGTTTATATCTAAAGATTAGCAACGAGATTTTATAGTTATCAATTATTCAAAAACAAAAACTATTTAAAATGAAAAAAATCATCCTTAGCCTTTTTACAATAATAGCGCTCAGTACTTCCGCACAGAAAGTGGCATTTATAGAAAGTGAATATATTTTTGGTAAAGTAAAAACCTATGCTCAAGCGCAAGAAAATATTGAAAAAATTTCACAAGAATGGCACAAGGATATCGAAGATCGAATGAGTCTCTTGGATCAACAATACAAAAAATTTCAGGCAGAGCAATCTCTTTTCACTTCCCAAATGCGCCAGGAAAAAATTCAGGAAATAGAGTCTAAGGAGAAAGAAATCGCTTCATTACAACAAAAAAGATTTGGGCCAAACGGTGATTTGTTCAAAAAAAGACAAGAATTGCTTCAACCTATAACCAGTAGAATGCTCGATGAAGTTCAAAAAATAGCACAAGCAAAGAATTATGACATGGTGCTCGATAAAAGTGCTGGTGGTGCACTAGTGTATGCTAGTGCAAGGACAAATATCAGTGATGAAGTAATTAAAGCTATGGGATTTTAGAAAAAACTCTATTTTAGCTCCTCAATATCAAATAAAACATATTAAAAAAAACCAAACCCCAACAAATCATTTAGAATTATGAACAAGAAATCCATTTTATTATTAATCGCAACCATTGCGCTTTTCGTCAACGTAAGTGCACAAAAAATGGCTACTGTCAATTCAAGCGAAGTCGTTATGAATATGCCAGAAACCAAACAATTGCAAGCAAAAGTACAAGATAAAAGTGCAGAATTGAGTAAGCAATTAGAAGGAATGTATAAGCAGTTTCAAACGAAAGCTGAAGAGCTAAAAGGTGTTAATCAGCAAAAAATGACAGCTATTGAAGAAACAAAAATGACAGAATTACAAGATCTTCAAAAAAGAGTAGAAAAGTTCGAACAGTCTGCACAGAAAGAGGTTCAACAGCTTGAGCAGACATTGTCAGTTCCGATTTTAGAAAAAGCTAAAAAAACAATAGAGCAAGTAGCAACAGAGAAGGGTTATACGCATGTATACGACGTTTCTGGTGGTGGAATGATAGTCTTTCCAGTAGGTGATGACATTACAAACGCCACAAAAACGAAGCTGGGCATCCCATTGACTTCGGCTACACCAGCGACTACTGGTGCAGGAAAGAAGTAAGTTTCAATAATTATATAACCAACCTTGCTGTGAACAGCCAGAGTATTGGAATATTTGATAGTGGTATTGGCGGCTTGACAGTCGCCAATGCTATTTCTAGTGCTTTGCCAAAAGAGCATTTGATTTACTTTGGGGATACCGAACATATGCCTTACGGTGAAAAATCAAGTGAACTTATACAGGAGTTCTCGGTCAAAATCACCAAGTACCTCATTGAAAAAAAGAATTGTAAAGCAATCGTGATCGCTTGCAATACCGCTTCTGCGATGGCATACAACTACCTCAAAGAAGAATACCTCGGAAAGATACCCATAATCAATGTGATTGATCCGATGATCGAACTTCTTGTCGAAAGCAATTACCAAAATGTGGGAATTATTGCCACTCGCGGCACCATAAGTTCTGGAGTCTATCAAGACAAATTAAAACGGCGCGCACCTCACCAAAAATATACGGCCATTGCTACACCTCTACTGGCCTCCATGATTGAAGAAAATCATATCGAAGATGATGTGAGTAAAGCAATCATTCACAGTTATTTGGGGGATCCTTCACTGTCCGAAATTGATGCATTGGTTCTAGCATGTACGCATTATCCGCTTATTGCTTCTATTATTGATACCTATTTTGATCATAAGGTGACTCTTCTAAAAAGTGGAGAAATAGTTGCCATAAAGCTTTCAGAGATTTTGCAAAAAGAGAATCTATTGGCAAGCGACCATTTGCAAAAAGAGAATGAGTTTATCGTCTCTGACAAAACTAAAAATTTCGAAAATTCTGCTAAAAACTTCTATGGACAGCGCATTAAATTGAAAGAAGTTAAGCTATAAACCAAAATCGACTTATTTTTGCACCCAGATCTACAAAGAATAGATACGTTAAAACCATAAATAATTAGATACTAAAAAAACAAACCAATGAAAAGATACATAATGACACTTGTGGGACTATTATTTTTTGCTTGTAACGCGATTGGCGGCGACGAGTATGAAATCAAAGGTAAAATTCTGAACAACACAGCAAAGACTATTTATCTTGAGAAGTTATCTCATGCGGAAATGAAATTGATAGATAGTGCCACTATTTCCAATACTGGAGATTTCCGATTGGCTTCGACTATCGACGGCACGGGGTTCTATAGAATGAGAATCCAAACAGCTTCTGTTCCTGAAATGTCATGGTTTATGTCCTTAGGCAAAGGTGAAAAAGTAGTTGCTAACCTGGATGAGAGCAAACCTCTGACCTACAACATTGCTGGAAATAGCGACCAGAAAGAGATTCAAGACCTAATGAAAAATCTGAACAGTCAGCAAACAGAGATGTCTCAGCTGTATCAACAATACGGTACTTTTGGGGACAAGAACAAAAATTCAAAAGAGGCGCAGGATTTGATTCGTATTATTCAAAATAAGACCGAAACCTTCAACAGTTACGTCACAGGCGTCATTCAAC
Source organism: Saprospirales bacterium (assembly GCA_947461165.1). Lineage (GTDB taxonomy): Bacteria > Bacteroidota > Bacteroidia > Chitinophagales > JADJOU01 > CHPMRC01. Next base: position 14,086 of record CANHJR010000008.1, read on the forward strand.
AATCAAAAGGAATTATTACTAAATATTATCTTTATTCAGTCTTGATGCAGCAGTTTCAGAACCAACCAGTTCCTGATCAGCTAGCACAGGACGTTCGTAATTTCACAGCGACGATGCAAAAGAGTTATCCCAATTCTGTTTACACCAAGGATTTTGTCAATATATTGGCGAATATAGATATGTCTAAAAAACAGATAGAAGCCAAAAGCAAGTTGGACATTGGAGCAATGGCTCCCGATGTAGACTTGACGACTGGTGATGGCAAAAAGGTAAAGCTTTCTTCTTTCAAAGGAAAAGTAGTTTTAATGGACTTTTGGGCAAGTTGGTGCAGACCATGTCGTATGGAAAGCCCAAATGTGGTAAAAGCATACAATAAATATAAAGATAAAGGCTTTGTGGTATTAAGCATCAGCTCTGACCAAGATTTAGAGAAATGGAAAACAGCGATTCAACAGGATGGACTGATTTGGTCGACCCATTTTGCAGATGCCTTAGGTGGTAATATCGCAAACAAAACCTATGAAGTGAGCTATATCCCGAAAATGTTCTTATTGGACAAGACAGGCAAGATTGTCGGTAAAGATCTTCGTGGAGAAGCATTAGAGGATGCCATCAAAAAATTATTTCCATAATCATATTAAAAACAAACATCTTTTGAAAGGAATCATTCTTGCTGGTGGCAGTGGCACCCGGTTATATCCAATCACAAATGCCATAAGTAAGCAGATAATGCCTATTTATGACAAACCAATGATTTATTATCCGCTATCTACGTTAATGTTGAGTGGAATTCGGGATATTTTAATAATATCCACTCCACACGATTTACCATTGTTTGAAAAATTATTTGGTGATGGTAGTCAGATAGGATGCCGTTTTAGTTATAAGGTTCAGGAAGTTCCCAATGGGCTCGCTCAGGCATTTGTCCTTGGAGAAGAGTTTATAGGCAAAGATAAGTGTGCCTTGGTACTTGGTGACAATATCTTCTATGGTACGGGGATGGGTAAGCTTCTCGAACAGAATAGCAATCCTGATGGGGGTATCATTTATGCCTATCATGTCAATGATCCTGAGCGCTACGGTGTTGTGGAATTTGATAAAAACATGAAGGCAATAAGCCTAGAAGAAAAGCCAGAGAAACCGAAATCCAATTATGCGGTTCCTGGATTATATTTTTATGACAATTCGGTTGTAGAATATGCAAAAAATTTGCAACCAAGTGCGCGAGGCGAATATGAAATCACAGACCTCAATAAAATTTATCTTGAAAATGGCAAATTGAAAGTTAGTATTCTTGAGCGTGGGACCGCATGGCTAGATACTGGTACCGTTCAGTCACTAATGCAGGCATCGCAATTTATTCAAGTAATAGAGGAGCGTCAAGGGTTCAAAATAGGATGTATCGAAGAAATTGCATACCGCAAAGGCTTCATAAATGCGCAGG
>CANHJR010000009.1 GCA_947461165.1 Saprospirales bacterium
GAAAGATATGCCGTGCTTCCTATTTCAAACATTGAAGAAAAACATATCAAGGATGTCAACTTGAATTTTGTTCAATATTCTACGATGAAAGTAGCTCTAACAGATCTGAGATATGCTTTTTTTGATAAGATACCTGAACTCCATTATGATTTCAACGATCGCATCGTCCAAAGCGTGGAGCAAACGGGATACATTCGAAGGACGTTGATGCATGAGCAAGACAAAATTGGTGATACCTTCAAAAAGCTTGGCAGAGAAGAATATGTCTCCATGTTTGGGTCTGCTCCACCCAAAACAGGAACAAACTTTATACCATATGAAGACGATTGGAATATGTATGGGAAACGGACTCAAAAACTATCAAAATCCTATGATACGACCGAGATCTATGGTGAGGTTGATGAAAAGCTAGAGAATGGAATGATTCATATCAAGGCGAATCACGCCAAATACCAACGAGAAAAGCTACGAGAGCTGACTCGCGAAGAAAAAAGAGAACGAGACTCCATCCGCAGGTACAATGAACGCTTTATGGTTTATGATAGTTTGGGAGAATTAAAAAAGCTTCTTAAATTTAAAAAGAAAGAGGAAAAAAGAATTCGAGATTCTGTCTTTAAAGCCCGGTTGGATCCCAACTTCCGATCTACTTACACCATGCCAGTCGAGAAAGCACCATCTATCCCGGCCTACAAACCAGAATTTCGTGGCTCCGCATTTTCTTCCCCAAATATGTCAAGTAGCGACAATTCGTCTCCTGTCAAAAATATCGAAGAATATTTCTGCGTAGAGTTTCTCATATCTGCGTCAGGACAGGCAGTTGATATAGAGCAGTATCCTTTTATCTTTGGATATGAAGTCAAAAAAGAAGGAGGCTTCTACCATTACTATTTCGGAAGAACGAATACGCCGGCACTGGCTATAGAACTGTGCAAATCCATAAGAGCCAAAGGACTATCAAGCTCAATTGTTGTCAAATTTACCAATGGTGCACGCACCGTATACAAAGACAATTTCTAAATGTTTTTTCAAACGATTCGTGAGTCCGATACTCAATTGATCAAAATACTTGCAATTTTCCCTATCGGAAGACAAAATGAGCCGAAACGAGCCTTGGTTCAAGCTATGACTGCCATGCTTCGAAAAGCCACGATCAGCAAAGCCAATAAAGAGCTTCAAGAGGCCATTGATTTCTATGGGGCCAGTATGGAAATTTATTCATCGTCCTTGTATATTACTGCTGAGATGAATTGCTTAGCCAAATTCACAGAGCCTGTTCTTGATTTGCTATTCGAAGTATTGTTTGAGGCGAAATTTGATGAAGATGATTGGGTAACCATTTCTAATATTCTAAAAGAAAACATCCTACAAAGTCAGCATCAAACAGACTACTGGGCAGAGCGAAACCTTTCCTTGAATCTATATGGAAAGGATCATATCCTTGGTTATTACACAAATACCCGGGACTATGATGATATCTCCATCTCTGATATTCGTTCCTTTTACTCGACCTACCTAACCAATTGTTGTCCGAAATTCTTTCTCGCGGGGGAACTGCCAAAAAATACAGAATCATACATTACCTCTCTTGTCACCAAATACAAACTGGCGGATACCAAATCCACATATGCACCAACTACCATAAATTCATCAGGAAATTATTGTTCACATAAGTTAGAAAATGCCTCACAAGCGTCTGTAAGAATGGCTATTTCAATACAAAGAACCTCTTTTGAAGATTTTTTAAAAATTGAAATCTGGTCGATGTTTTTGGGTGGACATTACATGTCAGAGCTTATGATCCTGCTTCGACAAAAATTGGGATTGACATATGGAGTGCACTCACATTGTGTGCATCATGCACACACATCTATACTTCATATTGGTTTTGACACCGATTCTAAAAACGTAGATATATCCTTAAAGAAAATAAACAATCTGTTTAAGCGTTTAAATTCCGAAAACAATTTGGATCTCACTGATGCGATCAATCAATACCGAAGTCAATATTCTAGAAACTCTGAGAAAGCACTAACAGAGATTTTATATCAAGTTCGATTGACTCGATTGGGATACGACTATTCTGAATATCAAAAATTTATGCTAGGATCAGATTCTACAATTCTTAATAAAATGAACAATATACAAGGACGTATTTTTGATTTTGGTCAATACAATAAATCTATCGCATATTGAAATGGAATACGTTTTTTTTGTTCTTTCTTTTTTCAGATCTTGGATTTGGACAAGCCGCTAATCCTATTATTAAATGCGTTCAACGAAATACTTCTCTCAATACCATTACATGGCAGAACCCAATTGTGCCTTGTGGTCCTATTGATAAGACATATATCTATGTCGCAACCTCTTCAACAGGACCATTTATCTTGTTAGATTCCTCCAATACGAATTCATACGTTCATACTCCCGTCGTCCAAGCCAACACCTACTATTATTGTTTGGTAGCCAAGTACAATTGCCCAATTCCCTTAAGTGGTTTTTCGGATACCTTTGAAGACACTAGAATTCCAAGACCAAATCTAAGAGCGATCTCGATAGAAAATGGACAAGTATCCTATAGCTGGGATCCGATCCCCAATAGGAAGGAGATATACGGTTATCCGATCATCATTCCTAGCAGTATATTGGATACTGTTTTAGCTAAAACCCTCTCAACCACATATATAGACATCAATTATAACTCAAATTCTGGCCCCTATCAAGGTGCGATCGCGGCTATGGATAGCTGTGGTGGCATCAATGGTCGTTCGGGTTTCTTTTATCAAATCACTTCATTTCTTAATATCAATAGCAATCCATGCAACGGTACGATCAACTTGTCATGGACGAAATATAAAGGCTGGGATGCTTCAGATCAAACGGGAGGTTATGAAATTCTTGTAACGAAAAATCAGGACCCAGAAAAAGTTATTCTCAAGGTAACGCAAGATGTGACTGCATTTATATATTCAGATTTTGTATTCGGAGATACGATTACAATTCGAGTTCGGGCGATTCATCCAACGGATGCCAATATCGTATCGCATACTAATAGCTATACGATCATTTCTAAAAAAGCGGTGAAGCCAGAAATTTTTCACGGAATATCAGCATCCTATCTCAATATCAATCAAGTAAAGATAAGCTGGTATATGGACAAAGCTTCTAGACCAAGGTCCTTTACCCTCCATCCTTATAATTTGAAAACGAGAACGATATTGCCAAAAATCGAAAATACTCCATTTTTCAGAGACGATCAAGGAAGGTACTTCGCTATTGATAACCAAGCGAGTTCAGCTGTTGCAATTCGATATGCTATCAAAATGATAGATTCCTGCTTCAATGAGTATGATGGCGTTCCGGTGGCAACATGCTATCTCAATGCAGAACAAATTGGGCAATATCGAAATGAATTGAAATGGAAAGAGGATTTCTTTCCAGATTCTGTAGCATACACTATCCTCAGTAGAGTCATAGAGTATAGCACCGATGGTGGTGTTCAGTTTAATTCCATTCCAGAATATGATGGTCTTTCCCTAAGTTTCAAACATGATTTGAGATACCTTGCCAATAATTTCGGTAGAATGTGTTATCGTCTACGATTGACATACAAAATTGATACTGCTGCCGAAGTTCGTGATTCTATTCGCGAGATTTATTCTGAGACAGCTTGTATTGCTCTCCGAACGATTCTTTGGGTTCCAACGGCATTCAAGGTCAATGGTGTCACCCCTCAATTCAAACCAATGCTTATTTTTCATTCAAGCTCTGATTTTGAAATGAAAATATTCACACGCTGGGGACAAGAAGTCTTTCAAACCAAGGATCATAATCAAGGATGGAATGGTATATTCCAAAATGGCACTCAAGCACCAGAAGACAATTATATGTATCTCATAAGATATACTGGTAATGACGGCGTAGAGGTTACAAAAACAGGCAACTTTGTATTGCTAAGATAAATCAAACATCAAAAAAAGGTATTGATATCAATCGCGTCAATACCTCTATTTTTATTAAAACAATTATCAACCCCTGATTGAGCATTAACCTCGAAAAAATCAATGGACGACCATATCTAATTCTTGATTTTTTCATCCGATGATCCAATATTCATAGCATTTATAGAATTCTACACTGGATATATGATCACATTGGATACTCGCTATAATTTCGAATAGTTTCGTAAAGTTTGACCTTGACTTGAAACTCGGGCTCTATTCGTTTGCGGACTTTGTTATATATGACAACTGCCATGTTTTCTACCGTTGGTATCAAAGATTTAAAATCTTCGGTGTCCAAGTTTAAGTTGCGATGATCATAGACTTCTGTCACTTCTTCTTTTATGACTGTCTTTAATCTAGCGATATCATATACATATCCTGATTGAGGATTGATAGCACCTACAATGGTCACGTGCAACTCATAATTGTGGCCGTGATAATTGGGATATGAGCATTTTCCATATTGCTCAAAATTCTGCTCATCAGTCAGATCAGAGCGATGAAGTCGATGCGCAGCATTGAAGATTTCGCGTCGTGTAATGGAAGATAACATTTTCTTTATTCTATTTGACAAATATAAATCATTTGATTCAGATACCCTATTTTTGCAATCAATATGATGGCAAAAGATATTCTAATTAGTATCGAAAATGAGGTGGCAAAACACCAAGAACATTTGATTCAGGTAAGATCCGTGATTATAGACCAGAGCATTTCCAATTATCCGATCTTTGTATTCCAGAAACCAAGTCAGGCCATTCTCGGATCAAAAATAATTGATGCCGCTGCGTCAACAGATAGATGGTCTATATTCATTACACATCTAGAAGAGCTTTATCACAAAAAAATCATTCTTGAGGATAAATTAGAAGACTTTCAGTTTCAGTACAAAAACAATAATGACAAATATTGCATCTTACTGATCGAAAATATAGATGAATATTCATTTGTATTCACCCCTATGGAAATCTAATTTATGCTACGTATTCAAAAATTTACGTTCAATCCAATTCAGGAAAACATGTATGTTCTTTATGATGAAACCAAGGAATGTGTCATCATAGATCCAGGCTGCTATTTTGACAATGAGGAGAAAAAACTTCAAAATTTTATCGAAGAAAACAAGCTTGTGCCTAAATATCTTCTCAACACACACTGTCACCTAGACCATATTTGCGGCAATGCTTTTGTATCGAAAACATGGCATTTATCCTTGTCCGCAAACCCGCTTGATGCTTATAATTTGGATCTCAGTATCAAAGCTGGAATTAGCTATAACATGCCTATTGCGCCGAGTCCACCGATAAGTCTTGAGCTTCAAGAGGGTGATACCGTTCGGTTTGGAAATATCAGTTTAGACGTTCTATTCACCCCGGGTCATTGTAGTGGTCATATTGCTTTTTACAATGACGCTCACAAGGTTTTGATTTCTGGTGATTGTCTTTTTCGAGAAAGTATAGGGCGTACGGACTTGCCCGGGGGAGACTGGGACACACTGATAGAAAGTATTCAGACCAAGCTATTCACTTTGCCAGAAGATACTACGGTCTATTCAGGACATGGACAAGAAACCACAATCGGTTATGAAATGAGAAACAATCCATTTTTCAAATGATGATCAGGCTCGCTATTTTTGCCTCAGGCAGCGGATCCAATGCAGAGAATATATTTCATTCTTTTAAAAATAATGATCAAGTTGAGGTTCAAATGCTTGTTTGCAATAAAGCAGAAGCAGGAGTTTGGGAACGATTTAAAAACACGAATATTCAGAAGGTTCTCATATCCAAATCCGATCTAGAATCAAATGGTTTTCTAACACAGCTCAGCCAAATTGACTTTATCATACTTGCAGGGTTTCTATTGAAAATTCCATCGATTTTGATAGAAAAATTTCCTTCTAAAATCATCAATGTTCATCCTTCTCTTCTACCTAAGTATGGAGGCAAAGGAATGTATGGCGCTCATGTTCACAAGGCCGTCTTGGAAGCCAAAGAGACGGAAACAGGCATCACTATTCACCTCGTCGATGAAGAGTTTGATCATGGCAAACATCTTTTCCAAGTATCATTTCCAATAGAATCAGAAGACAGTCTTGAGTCCATTCAATCCAAAATCAACGCCCTTGAAATGGAGTTTTATCCAAAGGTGATCGAGGAAGTGGTTTTGGGGTAATAATCTAGATCTTGTTTTAAAATGCAATGTATCATTTCACACCAGATAGAGAAATCTGTCATCAAAGCATTTTTGATGAATCAAAGTAAATTTATAGGACTCCCATTCATACTGTCTATTAAAAAAATAGCCCTCTAAAAAAATTTATTTCTCCTCGATATCCTTGCCCTCACCGCTAAATCCCAGCAGTGCAAATCCAATGATCAGATAGATATAATAGCTCAGAAATCGCCAAACCAAGGCCGCAGCGCCGCTCATTCCAGTCTGAATGTATTCACAATAAAAAGCCATATAAAGCGCCTCTGCGATTCCCGAACTTCCTGGAGTGCTGGGAAGATAAAACATCAACCATAGCGCATATTGCTTCGTATAGACAGCTATAAAGTCAAAACGATCATTGGCAAATCCCCAAACGATTGCCACTCCAATAAGATATCGTCCTATCCAGGATAACAAGGTATAGCCTATGAGAGGAATCCAAAATTTTGCATTCTTAGATTTGATTTCCTGACTGGTAGACCTCAATTCTTCAGCAAAATTTCGAATATTTTCTTTCCAACGATGGAGAATTCGCCATCTCGACAAAGCGATTATTCTCGACTGAATCCATAGAGGCTTTAGAAATATTCCAACGAAAGTGATAATGACAAAGGTCATTATAAAAATAAGCATCATCACAATCGCTTCTTCAAGGTACCGGACATTATCGATAAAGGGCATTCGCGCTCGGAGTGACAACCAATCCTGACAGTTCGAATCGCCATGGAGCATACTTGGACCAATGATGAAATAGAAAATTGGGAACAACAGAACAAAAATGAACTCGTCTAACAATATCGAAAGCAAAACAATAGCCGATGCGCGAGCTCCACTGATTTTATTTTTTATCAAGAGGAAAACGGCAACTGCTTTGCCGCCGATCATGCCAGGAGTAATTGCAGATCCAAATTCCCACAAAAGGATGATTCGAACCGTCTGCCAAAAGGGAATCTGATGGTCTGTCATCAGTCGCATGCGCATGACATATCCAAAGTCTCTCAAAAGAAGCATAGCGATACCTAGGGCAATAGCGATACCTATTCTTCCAGTCCATTTGATGGCTTGCAGTTGCGAAACATCAATTGAATTCTTGGTAAAGAAGTATGCAATTGCACCAATGACCACAAGATACATCCAGAGTCTATTGCGTTTAAACGGTTTCTGATTCTTCATCATTCGTTTTTGAGATCCAAAAATTGTTTGTGCCTTCTCCGATAGTTAGTTTGACTTTGTTTTCTTGTACCAATTCGAGAATAGCTAGAAAATGATAGATGGCGTGAACTTTCAGATTGATATGTTGAAATAGCGTTTCGAAGTCTATTTGTCCATTGGATAGCTTGCTCCAAATGATGCTTTTCTCATCCTCGATACTATACTCTACAAACTTGACCTCATGTGTGCTGACATCTTCTCTTGTTGCTTTCTGACGCAATAGTTTTTCAAAAACAGTATACAACTTGTTCACTGTCACATGTTCCATTTCTAGCTCAGTTCGGTGCAGGTCTGCAATCACTTTCAACTCCATTTCAGCTCCCGACCGTTTGATTTTTAGCATTTCGTGTTCTTCGATCTCAGCCAGTCTCGCGCTGATTTCCTTGAACTGCTTGTATTCGAGAATCTTCTGCACCAACTCCTCACGAGGATCGATTTCATTGCCATCATCATCCAGCTTTTTTCGTGGAAGAAGCATTTGAGCTTTGATTTTCATCAAGGTGGCCGCTACTAGGATAAATTCACTAGCCACCTCCATATTGAACTCTTGCATTTTTTGGATATAGACCAAAAATTCTTCCGTAATAGTATGAATCGGAATATCGTAGATGTCCAATTCGTCCCGTTCTATAAAAAATAAAAGCAAGTCAAATGGCCCTTTGAACTGAGGTAGCTGGATCTCGAAAGTGCTGTTTTCAGAGGGTATCATTTCCTTGAGTTCTTATGAAGATTTCGTGTTAAATTTATTCATCGCTATCGGGAATCCTGCCAATATACATTCTTCAATAGCTGCAATAGCATGATCTATATGTTCTGGCATTTTCTCAACCTCAGGATCTGACCACTTTCCAAGGACATAATCGATCTGACCGCCTTTGTGAAATTCATTTCCAATTCCAAATCGCAATCGAGGATATTGTCCAGATTTTAGCTCTTGTTCGATATTAGTTAACCCGTTATGACCACCGCTACTTCCATTCATTTTGATTCGAAGTGATCCAAATGGTAGAGCCAAATCGTCAACTACGGCGATGGTTTGCGAAGTCGGAATTTCTAACTTGTCCATCCAATATTTGTATGGTTTACCGCTTAAATTCATATAAGTGGTAGGCTTGATAATCGTCACTTTTTTGTTCTTCAGTCGAAATTCTGCAACATCTGCCAATCGATCATTCTTAAACTCAAACCTATATTTGCTAGCCATCCTATCCGCTATCAAAAATCCGATATTGTGGCGTGTATACTTGTATTCCAAGCCAATATTTCCGAGCGCTACAATTAAAAATTTCAAAACAAATCAGCGTTTTATCCTAAAGAACTGCTTTTGCAATATTAACTACAACATCGCTTTTACTCATCGTGTAATAATGGAGAGAGGGAACACCCGCAGCTTTCAATTCTTTACTTTGTTGTATACACCATTCTTCACCTACTTTCTTAATATCAGAGACCTTAGAGCATTTCTCAACCTCCTTGACAAGATCTTCAGGCAACTCTAGGAAAAAGCGTGAAGGAATCGACTTTAACTGGTATTTTGCATCAATTGGTTTTAGCCCCGGAATGATTGGAACCGTAATTCCGATTTTCCGACATTTATCTACAAAATCAAAATACTTCTTGTTGTCAAAAAACATTTGAGTAATGATGTAATCTGCACCAAGGTCCACTTTGTTTCGAAGCCATTTGAGATCTGCATTCAGATTTGGAGCTTCAAAATGCTTCTCAGGATATCCTGCCACTCCTATACAAAAATCAGTCTCCATTTCATTCAAGGTCTCCTCGTGAAGAAACTTCCCATGATTCATATTGTACACCTGCTCTACAAGTTCACTGGCATATTTGTGCTGATTATTCTTGTCGATATTTAGGTTATCCTTGGAGTCTCCTTTGAGAACCATGACATTATCTATTCCTTGATAATAAAGAGAAAACAAAGCATCTTCCGTTTCTTCTTTTGTGAAGCCCACACAAACCATATGCGGAACCGTTTCGACGTTATACTTATACTTGATAGCAGCCGAGATCCCAACAGTTCCTGGTCGTTTTCGAAGCGGAGCCTCTTCGATCAATCCATCAGGACGTCGTTTATAAACCATCTCCTCGGGGTGATATGTCACATCCACAAAAGCTGGATTGAAATCCATCAAGGGATTCAACACATCAAACAAGTCATTTATTTTTTTCCCTTTTTGTGGAGGCAAAATCTCGATGGAAAACAATGTTTCTCCTTTCGATTTTTCAAGAATTTCTGTAATTTTCATTTTTAGATCGTTTCACTTAATTTAAATTTAAGCTAGGCCATACAAAGGTAATAAAAACAAAGAGTTTTATGTTGAAATTTATGGGTTGTTGAGAACGTCCAAAATCCCAAAGCACAATTTATCCAAGTGTCCTTCAGTGTCACTAGCCAAAATAGTTGATAAAATAACGACCCCTCGCTTGGTTTTTGGATCAAATGCGGCACTCGAAGTATACCCACCCATGGTGCCTGTCCCGCCATTTTGCCAGATATATTGGCTTTTGCTTGACTGGACAATATGCCATCCCGTTCCTACTTTCATTTTTCTGAAATGATAACCGTTGGAAGTTGAAGTGATGGCATCATAATTACAAAATATTGAAAAAAATGAGTATTTTTTACATTATGAACAGCTTGGCTTACTTTTCTTGAACAAACAAGCTCATTCTATAGATAGAAATGTCCCTTTTCAATTTCATCTATGACGTTGTCCAAGACAAGGTATTTGATACTTTGACTAGCTTTGATCCGTTGTCTGATGAGGGTACTTGATATATCCATCATTGGCACCTGAAGAAATTTGACGTTCGGATGATGGTCATAGGCGCTTTTTGATGCCGAAGGTCTCTTATAAACAAAAATTTTATGGTTCTTAATAATCGTTTCTGCATTCTTCCATTTGTGAAAATGCTCTAGATTGTCACCGCCGATGAGAAGTGAGAATTCCTTGTCGGGATACTTCTCCTGAATATAAGCCAATGTATCAAAGGTATAACTAGGCTTTGGCAATCCAAACTCAATGTTTGATATGTAAAAATTTGGATTGTCCTCTGTTGCTATTTGACATAAATAATATCGCTGATACTCTGATAGTAATCCCTCCGAATTTTTAAATGGATTCTGTGGGCTCAGTACGAACCAAACTTTTTCTATTTCAGATTCCAAAAGGACAGATTCAGCTATCACCAAATGCCCAACATGGATAGGATTGAAGGAGCCGAAGTATAATGCGATAGACATAGGCTATGGTTTTTATAAGGATGATATTGGCTCCAATTCTAGCCTAGTTGAATGTAAATAAAGCCTGCATTGAATAATTGAAAAACATGACAATAAAAACAGCAATTATTTTTGAAAGATAGAAATTCATTCTAATCTTGACATTCAAAAGATAAATGATCACCGAATTGATCATCAACGCGAATGAGGCAATGGTAATAAATTTTATAAATTGGGTAGTTGCATCAATATTGGAAGCTTTAAACGTCCAATATTTATTGAGCATAAAATTGATAATCACACTGACAATAAATCCACTGGCATTGGCTACGAATTTGTAGACTTTGGACTTCTCCTTTAGATAGTATGTAATAGAAAAATCAATGACAAAGCAGAACCCTCCAACGATGCCAAATTTTGCAATTCTTTCGATAAGATCCCAACTTACTTGCATACCTATTCTACAATAAATTTCCCGTTTTTATAACATAATTCGCCATCAGCATATATTTCGCCATCGGCCATGGATGTAATCATATCCCAATGAACCGTGCTTTGATTGATGCCATTGCATTGCTTGTAGGCATCTCCAATCGCTAAATGGATGGTTCCACCTATCTTTTCATCAAATAAGATATTGCGGGTTGACTGTTGAATTTTGTAATTCGTTCCAACAGCTGCTTCTCCAAACCTTCTCGTCCCATCTATAGCAAAGATCTTGTCCAAAAACTCCTTGTTAGAAGTTGCATTCCAAGATTCAATATATCCATTTTTGATTTCCAAGGATACGTTTTCTACCGTCTCTCCCATATACAATGAAGGCAAAGAAAATTGTACCCAACCATTCATACTGTCATCCACAGGGGCAGTATATACCTCACCTGATGGCATATTTGTTTTCCCATCAGAGTTGATCCATATTCGCCCTTTGGTGCTAAACTTCAGATCACAATTCGATCCTACATATCGAACCTCAGATCGATCATTCAAAAAATCGACTACCTTCTGCTGGTTTTTTCCAAAGTTCTGCCATGTTTGCATAGGATTCTCATCAAACAGATTGCAGGCATTGAAAACAAAATTTTGATATTCCTCAAGGCTCATTCCAGCCTCTTCCGCACTTCCTAATGTGGGGAACTGACATAGCCCGCGTTTCATATCGCGAGTACCTGTTCTGTCCATGTATATTTGCCGAACGGGTGCTTGGGCTTGATTATGTATATTTCTCTTTTCAATGGGAACGATAATCTGATCCTTTGTTTCAAACGGCGCTCTGATGTACATAAAACATTTAAAATTTTCATTCCAATGCTTATACATAGGGTTCACCCACTCCAGCTGAGAAAGATCCGACTGAGCTAGCCAGGCATTGTCAAAATCCTGAATATCTATTTGTAAAATAGGTATTCCACCAGCTTTTGCAATTTCTTCAGCAAATTTTACCAGTAGTGCTTCCGCAAGATAAGTTGACCTTATCATTACTTTTTCATCGCGCTGTACCTCAAGACAGTAATTTGTCAAAAGATGGGCGTACCGCTGATACATGTTGTCGAGGGAAGGTGTCGTCTGAGTCATAATTCGTCCAAAAATAGATTATTCGGTAGAAAAATAAATAAATAAAATATATATTTGTCTTTAGACAACTAAAATTGAACGAGTTATGTATATTCAAGGTAAAGTAATAGCCGCATTTGAAAGTCAATCAGGAGAAAGCACAAGAGGTACATGGAAGAAGCGCGAATTTCTTCTAGAAACATTTGCCAAAGTTCCCAAAAAAGTAAATCTGTGCCTGCGTGGTGATATGGTGGACACTATTCAAATCAATGTTGGAGATTTATTAAAAGTCAGTATCGACCTCGAAAGTCGCGAACATAATGGTCGCTGGTTTACCGAGGTGCGCGCCTGGAAAGTAGAACCTGCTGAAATGCATGCATCACAAGATGAAGAGGACCGTCTCTAATAATAAAATGCCCAATAACCTGGTCTAAGTGGTTATAAGACCCTATGTAAAAGACCTCTAAACCCTGTTTAGGTAATTTTTAGGACTGTTCTGCGTTCTTTTAGGAGTCTTTTGAATCCCCTATCATTAAAATTTCACATTATTATTAGATTCATCCGCAACTGAAAGCGTAATTTTGCACCTAAGATAAAACCATTAAAATCATTTTGAATTCAAAAATTTTTTATTATTCGGCCCTATTCATCCTTGTCTTTGCGTCTAAGTTCGCAGAAGCTAAAGATTTTAGGATTGGCTTCATGGCAGGTGCCAATTCTGCTGTCAATTCCTATGACCTTCAAGGTGCTATCCAAGGATTTGATTCCAAGCTAGGATATAACGTCAACACGTTTGCAAGAATTACAATTGGAAGTTTGGTTTTTCAACCAGAAATTGGCTACTACAACAATCGAGTTGGATTTAAAATTCAGGAAAATACCATCACCTCTGAGGTTAATTATAGTCTAGGAAAAGCCTACGGCTCAGCATTGGTGGGTCTCAAGCTTGGCAATATTCGTATGATGTTTGGGCCTACTGTATATGCAGATGCAGTAGAAAACTTTCAAGCATTCTCTGGGAGCACAGCATCCATTCACTCGACAATAACGAGCCCTCAATTGCAATGGGGTGGTCAAGCTGGTCTGGGTCTAGATATTTCAAAAAAATGGTCTATTGATGCCCGATTTCTAAAGGTTTTTACCAAAAGTCAATATGAAGCTAGAACTGCGAGCACGACATCGCCTATTGAAGGAAGCTTGGGAACGGTTTCATTGTCCTTAGGTTACGCCATTTTCAAATTATAATTATCCTCTGCTGTGAAATCAATCATAGCTACTTTCTTTCTCCTTATTTCTCAGAAATTCCTAGCACAGGTAGATGAACCTAAAATGCGTCAAGAATGCCTTGGCGCCAATGTGAAAATTCAGCCTAGTGGTAATATAACACAGAGAACAACAATACTTTCTGATAAACAAACAACGGTTCCAATTTCCAATAGGTATTTTGATATATTGAGAGATCAATCTGAACTTCTTATGTCAAAGGAAGACTTCAATAGGTCCAAGGGCTATTTTCGAAATAAACCAATAGGCAATTCTATTTTTATTGATGATGTCCAATTCTCATCTTTTATACTTTCAAATGGAGCTCAATGGGCTGACCTTTTTGACCCATTGAGCATTCAGCGAGGAGAGATTTATTATGGACAAACACTGGTCAAATCCAACGCAGGATCTGAAGCACAAATTGCGCTATATCATCCTACTCGTTTTGATTTAAAACCTATTGGCGGCCAAGAAGTAAAGACCGGTGTATTCTTCAGTCAAAACAACATTAGTCCCAGGGTATCATATATCAAAAAATGGAGTAGGACAACGCTCAATATACACAACTTTGCTCATATCGATATGAACTATCCGAACCATTCTCAACCGAATGCGAGACCTTATGAATTATCCAACCTAAACTATTTCTATTCAAGTCAGCGTCAACTGAATACTATTCTGTCGGAGGATAGAGAGCTTCAATTTTTTGTCAAACTTTTTTCTGGACATTCTGAGATGTTA
>CANHJR010000010.1 GCA_947461165.1 Saprospirales bacterium
AGTATGGCCAGGAGATGCAAAGCAGCACAAGTCATGAGGCAAAAGTCAGATTCCGTGCTAATGGAGAATCCTAACGCTAATATCATAGCAATGGGTGACCTTAATGATGATCCCGTGAGTCCAAGCTTGACGGATTGTCTAAAAGCGCGCGGAACTAAGGAAGAAGCCAAGGACGGCGTTTTTTTCAACCCATTTATGGATTATTTTAATAAAGGAATTGGAACATTGGCTTACAATGATGCTTGGAATCTTTTTGATCAAATAGTCATATCGCCAGGATTGATAGACCCAAATTCAATATTACGGTATAGTGGCGGATTTATTTTTAGTCGCAAATATATGGTAAGCCAAGACGGTCCATACAGAGGCTATCCTTTCAGAACGTATAGTGGTGATATATACTCAGGTGGATACTCAGATCATTTCCCAACCTATTTAGTGTTCAAGAAAAAACTAGTCAGTGCACCTTAATCTTATCGTTGCTTACGATCGCAATCGCGGCATTGGACGCGACAATCAATTGCTGTGGCATCTGGCAGATGATATGTCTTTTTTTAAGAAGATGACGTCAAATCAGGTAGTGATTATGGGACGAAAAACCTATGAATCCCTACCAGAACGTTTTCGACCTCTTCCTAATCGTATTAATATTGTGATCACGAGATCCAATCTCCAGTCCGTTCATTCCGACTTGGTATATGTGAATACAGCTAATGCAGCAATCAGTCTAGCTGCCGAATATCAAGATAAGGATGTTTTCGTCATAGGTGGTGGTCAGATATATAAAGATATGTTACCCTTTGTTCAGGCTATTTATGCTACAGAAGTTGAGGCATCATTGGATGCGGATACGTTTTTTGAATCGTTGGACGCGACATGGACCTCAGAACTAATAAGTTCGCATCTTAAAAATGACAAAAACGACTTTGATTTTAAAATTAAAAAGTATTCACGTAAACTTGGTTTGCTCTAAAGAATTCTCTCAATCTTAGATGTTATAAATAGTCCAAATTGAAATAAAATAAAAAGCTCTGATAGACATATCAGAGCTTTTTTGTACCCGCGACTGGAATCGAACCAGCACTCCTTGCGAAACCAGATTTTGAATCTAGCGCGTCTACCAATTCCGCCACACGGGCAACTTTTCTTTTCAGAATTGGGAGTGCAAATATAATAATTTGAATCTAGAGGTATAAAATATTATTCGCTCTCAACCAATTTTTTCCCTTTGTTGATTTTAATCCAGATTAGGCATTGGCGAAACCTGCCTATGGGGCTTACGATTTAGGCAGAATGCTCGTCAGGGTTAATCTCGACACAAATTTGATTTTATAAAATTTTTCGTCGATGAAGCCTTTACCGCTCAATTTAGAATTAGATTCTCAAAAGTTTATTGGTTAATGAGGGCTATCCGAGAAATCGGACAGCCCATTTTTTAGTGTTTAAATGTCATCTTGTGTGGTATTTAGATCACTTTGGAGCCTTCTATGGATTCTATATATTACCTAGAATATGAATCTACCTTTAAATTTGTATTCAATGATATCACAATACCTTGAACTACCTGACTTCGCATTCATTAGCGAAGAGCGAAAATTCAAATCATATGAGTTGGGATTTAGTATCCAATTTTATGAAGAGGATTTATATGACTTTGCCGGAATCCAAACGGTCCTGCTTGGCGTCAAAGAAAGCCGTGCAGCATCGATGAAAAACCTCGGTTGTGACCTAACACCTGATGAAGTTCGTAAGCATTTATTCCGATTGCATGGTGGAGAAAAATTTCCAAAAATTCTTGATCTTGGCAATATTATAGATTGTGAGACGGTGAGTGAAACCTATGAAGCCTTGGAAAAAGTCTTGTCATATATTTACGAACAAGGTGTCACTGTACTTATTATTGGCGGGAGTCAGGATTTGACATATTCTCAATATATTGCTTTCGAAAATATTAAGCCGAAGCTCAATGTAGCAGTGGTTGACGAAAGAATTGATTTGGTTATCAATCAGGAAACATTGACATCTGATGGTTATCTTCAGCATTTGATGACTTGCCAGAATCCGCAGTTATATCATCTGTCATTGTTTGGTTATCAAACTTTTTTTGTGCACCCCAATATTCTTAATCATTTCAATTCGATGAGTTACGATAGCTTCAAACTAGGTGATCTCAGATATGATATTATACATTACAATCATGTTTTTCGAATGGCAGATATGGTTTCCATGGATATCTCTGTCGTCAAGCAAAGTGATGCTCCCGGACGCAGCATGCAGAGTCCAAATGGATTTCTTGCGGATGAGTTTTGTCTGATCAGTCGACTTGCAGGGATGAGCGATCATGTGCAATCCATCGGTTTTTATGAGGTAAACCCTCAAATGGATATTCGACATCAAACAACGCAACTGACTGCTCAGGCTATGTGGTATTTTCTAGATGGATACAGTTATCGGACAGCGGAGCATCCAAGTATAGAGGATGAACAAGACAATTATTTGATTTTTGTTGTTGATCTTCCAGAGTTTGAGTCGAAACCATTTCAGTTTTGGCAAAGCAAGGAAACGGGCAATTGGTGGATAGAGATCCCCGATCCAAAATCAGAATTGGGAAGTTTTTTCCCTTGCAGTCGAGCGGATTACGAAGCCTGTGCCAAGGGTGAAATGAGTAGTTGGGTTTTCAATTTGATAGCTAAAGTTATATAGAAATCCAGCCATTTGCGGATTGTCTTCAATCTAGCGATCTCAATTTTCAATAAAAAGCTATTTTTACAGAAAATATCAATTATGAATTTATTTTGGAAGATCTTGGGTTGTCTCCTATCGATACCACTTCTTTATGTTGTCGGTTGTATTCTTTATGCCAAATTGACGTATTTAGATCCGATGCAATTGATTGTTTTAGAAGAAAATAAACAAGTTACCTCTATCCCAAAGCGTGAGCTTTCTGCCTTGATTTGGAATATTGGGTACGGAGGCTTGGGTGCGAAATCGGATTTTTTCAAAGATGGTGGAAAAATGGTAAGACCAGAAAAGGCTGATTTTGATTCGTACTTTGATGGAATTCTCAAAACCTTGAACATTGATTCTAGTGACTTTCAATTGCTTCAAGAAGTTGACACGAATAGTAAACGTAGTTATTTTCACGATGAGATTTCTTTTATTCGAGCTCAAGTTCAGGAGTCACATCCATTTTCAAGTTTTGCTGAGAATTATAAAGTCAATTTCGTTCCGGTCCCATTCCTCAATCCAATGGGAAAGGTTCATTCTGGGTTGTTATCGCTTTCGAAATTCAAACCATATCGCACAGAGCGCCATCAATTGCCAGGGGCTTTTGGGTTTCCAGATCAATTGTTTTTTCTTAGAAGGTGTCTGTTAGTTCAGTACTTCAAAGTTGATAGCGCTAGTGATTTGGTTGTGATCAATGTTCATAATTCGGCATATGACGACAGTGGGAAGCTGAAAAAGGAAGAAATGGCTTATTTAAAACAAGTCTTGACAGATCTAAATGCCAAAGGAATGTATATTCTCTGTGGCGGTGATTGGAATCAATGTCCTCCAGATTTTGACTATAGAGCACTTGCCAAGGGAAGAGAAGGTGATTATTTTCAGACAAACGTAGATAGCTCTTTTTTGGGATTTGGAAAGTGGCGATACGATCCTAACGTAGGCACCAATCGAAAAAATGATAAAGCCTATCAAGAAAGGAAATCATTCATTACCATCATCGATTTTTTCTGGCATAGCGACAACATAGAGATATCAGCGGTCGAAGGGATATCAAACAATTTTCAATATTCAGATCATCAACCTGTAAAGATTAAATTTAAACTAAAATGAGTCAAGAGCGCAGAACGGAAATAAGTGAGTTAGGTGAATTTGGATTTATACGTGAGCTCACTCAAGGGCGTCCAAAATCGATAGATACCGTGCAATCTGTTGGTGATGATTGTGCCGTATTGCGACCTACCAAGGAGCATATAGTAGTAACCACAGATTATTTGCTTGAAGGTATTCATTTTGACTTGAGTTATACTCCTCTGAGACATTTGGGATACAAATCTGTTGTTGTCAATCTATCAGATGTTTATGCTATGAATGCTATTCCGAAGCACATTACGGTTTCTATAGCAGTCTCTAATCGATTTTCTGTAGAGGCTATCAAAGAAATTTATGAAGGGATTTATCTTGCCTGTGATAAATATAATGTCGACCTCGTTGGCGGTGACACGACAAGTAGCACTTCGGGCTTATTGATTTCAGTGACAGCCATAGGCGAGGCTTCTCCATCAGATATTGTATACCGTCATGGAGCTAAGCAAGGCGATCTTGTATGTGTGACCGGGAGTCTTGGTTCTGCATTCTTGGGACTTCAAATTTTAATCCGCGAGAAGCAAGTTTTTCTCTCAGACCCCAATATGAAGCCTGAAATTAGTGAAAAGAACTCATATCTCATTCAACGAATATTAAAGCCGGAAGCCAAACGCGGGCTCATTGAGTTTTTTGCATCGAATCAAATCAAACCGACATCTATGATCGATATCAGTGATGGATTGAGTAGCGAATTGATGCACATTTGCACTCGAAGCGATGTTGGAGTTGTGATTGAGGAGGCCAATTTACCTTTTGACGAACAAGCCTATACACAAGCCATGGAATTCTCCTATGATCCTACAACCGTTGCTCTGAGTGGAGGAGAGGATTATGAGATGTTATTTACTATTTCTCCAGAGCATCACGACTTGATTATGAATTACGATGACATTCGAATTATTGGCGAAATAAAATCAAAAGAAGAAGGTCAAAAGCTTTTAACGCGATCTGGGAACCTGTATGATCTAAAAGCACAAGGGTGGGTAAGCTTTTAGTATAAAAGTGTATAAAAAAAGGGTTGAAAATAAATTTCAACCCTTTTTTAGTTATTTATTGCCAGAATTAGGCTATCGTAATTTTTGAGTCAAGGTAAACATCTTGAACAGCATTCAGCATATCAACACCTTCTTTGAAGTCTTTTTGAAATGCTTTTCGTCCTAAAATCAAACCTTGTCCACCAGCTCTTTTATTGATAATGGCAGTTTCAATGGCTTCTGCTAAATCTGAAGCACCTTTGGATTCTCCACCAGAATTGATCAATCCTGCACGTCCCATATAACAGTTCGCTACTTGGTATCGGCATAGGTCGATAGGATGGTCAGTTGTGAGCTCAGAATATACTTTTGGATGTGTTTTTCCATGTTTGGTGGCGTTGTATCCACCATTGTTGGTTGGCAATTTTTGTTTAATGATATCAGCTTGAATGGTGACACCTAAATGATTTGCTTGTGATGTCAGATCGGAAGAGGCATGATAATCGATTCCATCAACTTTGAATTCATTATTTCTTAGGTAACACCAGAGTATAGTTGTCATTCCAAGTTGATGCGCGTATTCAAATGCCTCAGCTACTTGTACCAATTGTCTGCGACTTTCCGCACTACCAAAATAGATGGTTGCACCTACAGCGACCGCTCCCATTTCCCAGGCACTTTTAATGGTA
This sequence comes from Saprospirales bacterium, assembly GCA_947461165.1. Lineage (GTDB taxonomy): Bacteria > Bacteroidota > Bacteroidia > Chitinophagales > JADJOU01 > CHPMRC01. Next base: position 5,534 of record CANHJR010000010.1, read on the forward strand.
CCAAACATAACTTGATCATAAGTGTTTGGCTTACTTAGAAATTCATTATGATTGATCTTGACAATAAAAGGAATCTTGTGAGCATACTTTCTGGCTACCGATCCAAGAACACCATATGTGCTTGCGACAGCGTTGCATCCAGCTTCCATGGCTAGTTTAACAATATTTTCAGAGTCAAAATAAATTGGATTAGGGGCAAATGACGCTCCAGCACTATGCTCAATTCCTTGATCCACAGGAAGGATGCTCATATATCCTGTATTCCCGAGACGTCCATTTCCATACAATTGTTGTAAGCTTCTTAGCGTTGGAATATTTCGATTGCTTTGCGACCAAATTTCGGATACAAAATCAGATGATGGAAGATGGATCATAGACTTATCAATAGTTTTGGAGCTATGATTTAGAAGAAGATTAGCTTTTTCAGCGCCTAATAATTCGGAATAGTTGATTGACATCGGTTTGAACTTAATTATGGTTGAATTTTCAATGTTTGCAAAATTAGAATAAATCTGTTATTGAATCCGTGTTATTACACTGAAAGTATATTTTGTTTTGTAGAACTAAAAATATGGTTTTGATTTGCCCGAATCTTATATTTATTTTCCAATGGTTATTAACTTGGAGTTTTTGCATTGGCTAGCCTTGCTGCCAGTACTCAAGGACTCCTCCCAAATGCTTTGCGCAATCAATGTTGCAGGAAATGTCCCCAAAGCAAATGAGCTGAAAAATAATACAGTACAGTTCACTAAATCACCAAAATATAAAAAGTTGCAAGTGATCCTTGCAACTTTTTATATTGTAGACTTAGAAGTTCTGTAAGTCCTTCATTTATCCTGCGGGGTGTAAAGTGATATATGGAAAAGGATCTACGTGTTAAAGGCAAATTCTAATCACTCAAACTACTTAACAAAATCTGCCCATACTGGCTTCTCTGCCGCATTACCAGCGCCTGTAGCTGTTGAAATTGTATGAAAAACAGGAAGTGTTACATTTGCTCCTTTATTGTCTTTTCCAGCAAAGTTTTTAGTAGCACCTAGAATTTCTATACCATCTATTTTGGTATCTGTATTGAGAAATGCTATCGTCTCATTGTGTTCTACACCCACTGCCGTTTTATAATTAGCCATATAAATATTGGTAAACCTAGCCTTAGTGCCTCTGCGAATATAAATTCCTTCGCGCTGAGAACCTGTAGATATTGTCTTCCTGCCGACTAAGGTAATATTTCTGAATACAGGAAATGAAAAAGGGCTTGCAGAAAAATTGGAAGGATTTCCATCGCTCTCTATACCTCTGCTATCTGCCGACGCATTCGTGTTATTGTTGACACAATAGGCATTCGATATAGTGCCACTGTATCCTTCATCGGTATCTAAATTATCATCGTCATTATCACTTGCATATAAAAATGAACAATTGACAGTGCCACCATACCATTCAAATGCATCGTCATTCCCATAAGAAATCTGTATGTACTGAATTACCGTTCCAGAGCCTACAGATAAGAAAGAAATACCATTAAATTCTTTCGTATCATTGATTTTAGCACCTGAGTATTTCAAAATACAGTATTTTAAAATACCTGAATTGTCTAGATCATCTGATCCGCCATAGACGACTCCCGCAACTTCTGACTGAACATCTGTACCTATATTGTTTCTGGCTCTACCTGCTATCACTAGTCCTCCCCAGCCACCTCTTTCTTTGAGTGTAGAGGTGAAGATTATAGGTGAAGTCGCACTTCCTTGTGCATCAATTTTTGCACCTCTTTCGATGACTATGTATAAACTTGAAGCCCCATTTACAGTCTGTGCCTCGATCGTAGCACCTTCTTCAATTTTCAAGGTAGCACCCGATTTTACAAATAATGCACCTGTGAGTTTGTACGTCAAACCGCGCTGAAGCGTTACAGTCCCGTCTGTTATTGTTCCCTTTAAATCTTCTTGATTGAGAACAAAGGAACTGGTCTCCTCAGAAGTATCAATCTTCTTACAAGAGGAAGTATTTAAAAAAACGATTGCAGTCAATACTGCTGAAATTAACTTTTTCATATGGTATGTTTTTATAATTTATAGAATGAATGGAAAGTTTAAAATACCTTATAGGTAATTCCTAGTGATGAGTTGATACCTCTGCTAAATGAAGATACGGTGAATCGCTGATCAGCTATATCTTGGTATCTATCATATGATGGGTTGGTTAAGTTTTTGATCGCAAGGGATAACTCAAAGTTTTGACCCAATTTGCATCTTGAAACAAAGTCGAAAGTATGCACCTGTCTCTCATAAATATCACTTATCCCAATCACGCCTATAGAATACAATCTGTCTGAAAAGTAATTATAAACAAGAGTAAATGTAGGCTCGAATGTTTTATACTTCAATTTATAGCTAAGATCTGCATTGGCTACAATCGGTGAAGCTCCTTGAAGTGCTGACCGATTACTATTAAATATATTTTGAATGAACCCTCTTGTTTCCGCCGCTGCTTTTTCATTGTTCAAGTTTTGATTTGTATACATGAGTGCTGCATTTGCACCTAAGCTTAGACTAGAATTAAACTTCTTTGAGGTGTTGAAATCTGAAAACAATTCTTTTCGTATTTCAAATTCTAATCCACCTGCAAAGGCGGAATTGCCAGTGTTGACATAACTCATTTCTGAGGCTCCAGTTGAAGCTACGATGGTTTTATTGATTGGATTCAAGATATGCTTTCCAAATAAGGTAAATGAATACATCTCTGTTTTGGAAAAGAAATTTTCGATTTTTAAATCCAAATTATAATTATCAGACGGATACAAGTATGGATTACCAAATGAGTTATTCGTTACGACGTTTTCATATAAAAATGGTGCTGTTTCTTTGAATTGAGGCAATGTGTAGGTTTTGCTCAAACCACCTTTAAATTTGATTTCATCTGTAATCGGGTAACGCACATTGATAAAAGGAAGGGGCTTTATCTTCTCAAAATCAGCAGCACCTTTTGGCTTTGCAACTCCTATCACGTCCCAAATCACATATTGATAAATATAATCTGTTCTCAACCCAGCTAATATTTCCCATTTGTTTGGCATATTTATTTGAAAGGCAGCGCTACCAGACTGAGTGTACATTCTACCAACATACGTCTGCGGTTTGACTTGTCCGTTTTCAACTCTTCTACCGATTATGGAGTAATAATTTGCTGATAAGTTATCTGTGTTAAAATAGTTTTGAACACCTTCATTACCATCAACATTATAGTTTGCAGTAGGATAGGAAAACGGTGTAAAATCAAACTGACTTGCAGTAAAATCTCTCGCCTTCACTCGAGCGTTGTAGCCTAGCTGCAATTCCACTTGGGTCTTATCTTCTCTTACTTCTTTACTGAATCTATACTTAAATTGACCGAACGCGGATAGCTCATCCTCATCTAATCCCTGATAATAAACGTTGTTTTCTCCACTTGATGGGCTCAATGTAGCTCTGCCATTTTCTTCTAGAAGACGATAAGTAATTCTATTTGGCTGTCTTTCTCTGAGCATATTCCCGCCAACTCCCCAGTTGAGACTGGTTTGATCATTGATGGTATGCTCACCTAGTAGTTGTAGAATGTCTAGATTGACCTTATCTACAGTTCCTCGATAAAACTTAACATCGGAATTGACATTGTAATCATAACCATTGAAAAAACCAACCTGATCATTAGCCACATCAAGATGCAAATAATTCAATTTGATTCGATTGAATTTGTTAAATCGATAAATGGTGTTGGCTAGCAAATTTTTGCTAAATGAATACGTGTAATTTTGAGAATGAGCATCTCTAAGAATTGACTGCGCTCCAAATACAGCGGAATAGCCATCATTGTATTCAAATCCATTCTGGATTGTCGGTGCTACATAGACTGAAATTGACTTTTCTCCACCTAGAGATTTATAATATCCAAAATTGAATCCTACCTTGCTATTCAAACGAGGAGCGTTTGATAGCGCAGAAGTCCAAGTAGGGTTAAAAAAAGTATTATTAGCAGTAGTCGGAAGCTCCGCATTAGATACTCCTCCTAAATAAGATAGACCAGATCCATAGTTCCAATGAGCAATAGCTTGAGAGTTAAATCCTGATGAAAGGTTCAATTTAAGACTTGGTTTGCCTGTAAATTCTTTTGAAGAAATATCGATATTAGCCGCTCCAAAATCTCCAGACATTCCAGCATTGAAGGTTTTTGCTACTGCGATATTTCTGATAACCTCCGAAGGGAAATACTCCAGTGAAATATTTTTTGTCTCAGGATTTTCTGAAGGAAGGCTCAAATGATTCAAGGTAGTAGAAATATATCGATCTCCCATTCCTCTTACAAATACTGCGTCTTGACCTACACCCTTGGCTATACCAGAAATTTTTTGTACAGCCTGTGCAGCATCGCTGACACCTTTTTTACTCATTTCTTGGGACCCGATTTTTTCTTCGATGACTATTTGCTTCTTCTGCTCTTGGAGAAGCTCTTGCACACTCTCCTTATTTCGACCAGAAGTCACGGTCACACCTTTCAGATTTTGGGGTATTTTTTTTAATTGGAAATCAAGGGTGACATTTTCTAAATTACTAATCGTAATGATTTCTGTTTTGGCCTCATAATTGAGACAACTTGAAGAAACTGCATATGTGCCAGGATTTAGAGAGAATTTATATTCTCCATTTGCATTGGTTTTGTCGCCTTTGACACCTTCCTTAATTCTTACAACGGCATTCGGCAATGGCTGCCCGTTTTCATCGGTCACCCTACCTTTTACTAATCCTTGTGCATAAGTATTGGACGCAGCGAGCACTATTACTGCTAGAATAATTTTTAATTTCATTGTTATTTAATTTTTTCAATTGCAAAACTAAATTATCCGCAATAGCTCAATGTTAATTTAATGTTATCATTTTTTTCTGAAATTCCCTAAATACGCTGACTATTCTTGCTGACAAATTTGTCGGACTGATCGGGCTTGTTCTTTCAGACTTGTCTTCGTCAAAGTTATCTAGAGATACTATTCGAAAAATCATAGCCAAGTCGATACATAGATAATGATATGTCGACTTTGTATGGGTTTGAATTTGTCCATCAAACGCCTAACGCTTTTATTGGGATTCAAGCATTATGGATATTTAAGAATAAAAAAATGATATTGAATTCATTTAGAATAAAAACTCACAATTTGATCTGCACAAAAATGGGTTCGATCTACAAACAAGGCGATGTTTATGAAATGCCTTATTGCTACCTTCTTATGCTTTTTTTGCGCGCTAAAAGCGTATTGTATAAGAGCATCGTAACCGTCATAGGGCCTACGCCTCCGGGAACTGGTGTTATGTATGACGCTTTTGGAGCGACAGAATCAAAATCAACATCTCCTTCAAGATGATAACCTTTGGCTGATTCATCTACCACACGAGTGATCCCAACATCAAATACGATCACACCCTCCTTGACCATGTCACCATGTATCATTTTTGGTCTACCTACAGCGACAATGAGGATATCAGCCTCTTTGGTGTATTTTTCAATATTTGGTGTATGCGTATTAAGAATAGTTACGGTGCAATTGCCTATAGATTTGTTTTGACCGAGCATGATTCCAATAGGCTTGCCTACAATATTGCTTCGACCCACGACGACGCAGCGCTTTCCAGCTGTTTCAATATTGTAACGTTGAAGCATCTTGAGAATTCCATATGGTGTTGCAGGCTTATAGCTAGGGAGTCCCAGTGTCATCAATCCCACGCTATGAGGTGTGAAGCCATCGACATCTTTCTCTGGAGATATCGCTAGCAATACTTCGTCAGGATTGATATGGTCAGGTAGAGGAAGCTGGACAATAAAGCCATCCACCGTATTGTCTGCATTGAGCCCTTTGATAAGCCAAATGAGTTCCTCCTCGGTGGTATCTGATGTCTTTTTGATCAATGTCGATTCATAGCCACATTCTTTACAACTTCTAATTTTATTATTGACATAGGTCATACTAGCGCCATCATCTCCGACGAGAATAGCCACAAGGTGAGGTGGACGATGACCCTGCTGAACCATAACGTCTACTTCTTCCTTAATTTCTTTTTTGATGGTTTTTGACAGTTCTAAGCCGTTGAGTATTTGCATAAACTTGGAGATTCTAGTTTGCGAAATTAGTGCTTTTTGCCCAAAACGTTATCTCTATGATCAACATTCAACGGCAAATGTTCTTATCATAAACTATTAAAATAAAGGAAAAGAAAGTACCCCGGGCGGGACTTGAACCCGCACGGACATTACTGCCCACAGGATTTTAAGTCCTGCGTGTCTACCAATTCCACCACCAGGGTATATTGGGTACTTTCATTTCAAACCAAAAAAAAATGTTGGAGATCAAACTCCAACATTTTTGCAAAAATGAGCGAAAGACGAGACTCGAACTCGCGACCCCAACCTTGGCAAGGTTGTGCTCTACCAACTGAGCTACTTTCGCATGGTATTTATATTCGAGGTCGAGAGCGGATTCGAACCGCTGTACGAGGTTTTGCAGACCTCTGCCTAGCCGCTCGGCCACCCGACCCAATGATTTTAAGAACTCGTTTATTCCGATTTGGGAGTGCAAATATAAAACTTTTCATAAAACCAATCCTTTTTTTTTAACTTTGCTCAAATTATTAAATAGACCAGCCTACTCCGACGTTATGCAAGATATTTTTTTGGAGCGTATCCGAATGTTTCACGGGGTAATAATTACTTTTACGATCTTGTTTATTATTCGACTAGCTTTTATTCAGCTGATTGATGATAAGAACTTGGAGAAGTCCAGAAGCAATGCGATTAAGGAGTTGATCGAGTATCCTAGTAGGGGCGAAATATTTGATCGAAAGTTTCGACTAATGGTTCATAACCAGAATTTATATGAGATTCTTGTCACGCCTCTCGAGGTAGAAAAAGGCATAGATTCTGCCATGCTTTGTTCAGACTTGGGAATCGATTTTGCCTACTATACAGAAACCATGCGCAAGGCTCGAAAAACTTCAGTCTACAAGCCCTATGTTTTTCTCAAGCAAGTTTCTGCAGAAAATCACCATCGTTTCCAAGAGCATATTTTTAAATACAAGGGATTCTATGGTCAGACCCGTTCTATACGAGCCTATCCCTATAGCACAGGCGCCTTACTTTTTGGCGATATTAGTGAAATAGATAGTACCCAGATCAAAGCCTTTGCAGTAGAAGGAGTCAATAAATATGACTATCAGAGTGGGGACTATATAGGAAAAAATGGGATAGAACTCACTTATGAAAAATACCTAAGAGGTGAGCGTGGTCAAACAGTGGTCATAGTAGATGCCTTCAATCGTATCAAAGGAAGCTATAGCAACGGAGAATATGATCGTAAACCAAAATCTGGTAATGATTTAATTGCATCGATCGATGTAGATTTGCAAAATCTCGGCGAAGAATTACTCACAC
>CANHJR010000011.1 GCA_947461165.1 Saprospirales bacterium
AACCGAATGCGAGACCTTATGAATTATCCAACCTAAACTATTTCTATTCAAGTCAGCTTCAAATGAATACTATTCTGTCGGAGGATAGAGAGCTTCAATTTTTTGTCAAACTTTTTTCTGGACATTCTGAGATGTTAGGTCGTGGGTTTTGGATTGATACAAGCATAAAATCCAATGGAACGTGGGCAAATTCACCATCGCTAATTTCCTATTTGCAATATTCAAAAACATCAGAGGGCAACCTATTCTATACGAAAATGAAAGCCTCCGTTTCTTATCAATTTATGAATAGTGAGCAATATGAAATGATTCAAAATCAACCCCTGACTTCCCAGCTCTTGGAGCATAAACTGCAATTTCAAACCAATTTTGTTAAAGAACTAAACGCTAGAAATGCCTTTTATTTTGGCACCGTTATGGCGAATACCTGGCTAGCAGGTGTTACTTCTCCTAATTTAAGTTTTCGTCAGGTAACCCATTCCTCTCAGCCTGAAATCTCAGGATATTTCAAACATGAAAGACGAATGAGTTCTGACGTTTCATGGTTTTGGGGTATAAGATCTGGCCTGAACACAAGGCTGATAGGCGATAGCATATCGACCCTAAAAAGGATTGTAGTACCAAATCTAAGAGCGAATATTTCATGGACTAGACATAGTTGTGAAGGGTCGAATTATTCGGTCAATTTGTATGCAAACATCGATCAGCCCGCATTAGACCAAATACAACAGCAACTGGCACCAATCATATTTCAACCTAATTTCAACCTAAAACCCACCAAAGAACTGCTTCTAGAAGGAAATATCTATCGGATGTTTGGTACGATAGTGGAGATTCATTTCTCGCCATATATTCGAATTAGCCAGGATGCTTTAGCGGTTAAAGAAAACATAGAAGACACTCTGATGGACTTGTCTTGGAACAACACAAAATACAGGAGTTTTCAGAATCAAAATTTAACTAGTCTTCAAACCATTGGATTCAACTCAGAATTGAAAATCCATTTCTCAAAATCTTGGATGTATTATATCAATATAGCACATAACCAAAATGTCACCGATTTGCCTTCGTCCTTTTTTGTTCAAAGCAATAAGGCATATGGCCAGACAGGTCTAAAATTCAAGTCTAAAAATTTTTCCGCTCAAGCATGGGCTGTCTACAGGCAAGGAACTAATGTCACAGATAAGATACCAAATAGATTTCAGTATTTTATACCTTTCAATTCTTATACGACATTTCACATTTCTGCACTCGCCAATGAATTAACGAAGAAAATTGGCTTGGGAGCGCGCATTGACAATGTCTTAGATAGTTATTCTCAAAACTATTTAAGTCCTCTGCTTGAATCCAAAAGAAGTTGGAGCATATGGGTTCAATTCAGAGTCTAAATATCTAGAGATAACTTTCAAGTAGCCATAAATCAGAAAATCTCCTATATTTGCAAATAGCTGATTAAGCAATAAAAAACCTGATGGAATTAGAAAATAAAGTAATGGGACTTCTCAAGGAAGCAATGAAATCCAAAGATGAAGGAGCTTTGAGAGCTTTGAGAGCTATTAAAGGCGCAATTATTCTCGCAAAAACAGATAAGGGTGCAGGTGAAATGACAGCTGAAAAAGAAATCAATATCCTTCAAAAGCTAGCGAAGCAGCGACGCGAAAGCATTGAAATATTCACTAAACAAGGAGTTATTGATCTTGCCACAAAAGAGAAGGAAGAACTTGATGTGATTGAACGATTCTTGCCAGCGATGATGACTGAAGATGAAATACGACCAATTCTCCAATCCATAATTACAAAATTAAATGTAACCGATGCGAAAGGAATGGGTCAAGTAATGGGTTCAGCTACTAAAGAGCTTTCAGGCAAGGCAGATGGATCCATAATTAGTAAAATAGTTCGGGAGCTTCTTTCTTAATTATTTATAAAAATTTAAACCAACGATTTTTTTTAGAATCTACAATACACGCAACAAAAAAACAAAAATGAAAAAAATTACTTTGGCGACCTTTATCGTCGCGTTGTCCTTAATCCTAAACGCTCAGCAAGCTGTTGCGCAAAGTCCCGCTGGGTCAAATGGTATTAAATGGGTCAACATGTCTGAAGCTCTTGCAAAAAGTGGCCCTACCAAGAAAAAAATTCTTATCGATTTCTTTACCGATTGGTGCGGATGGTGCAAGGTTATGGATTCAAAAACCTACACTAACCCAACCGTAATTGAGCTAGTTAACAAATATTACTTGCCAGTTAAATTTAATGCTGAAAAAGAGGCACCGGTCAAATACCGAGGCAAAGAGTATGCTCTTTCTGGGGAAGGAAGAAGTACACATTCTCTTGCGATACAACTTCTAGATGGCCAGATGGGTTATCCAACAACCACGTTTTTAGATTCTGAGCATATTCGGATAACAAACCTGCCGGGATATATTGATGCTGCTGAGATGATTCTATTGCTTAAATTCTATGGAGAAAACAAGCACCTCAAAATGGAATATCAGCAGTATAAGATGGAGCAAGCTTCAAAAAGATAATCATAAAACTTGATTTTCAATGCAAAAACTATTATTTAGCTTTCTTTTTATTGGTATACTATCCTCGTGTGAATCGCGGAAAGAATCTTCTGATACACAATCCATAAGCTCGGAAAGCGGTGTCAAGTTCAGTCCTCAAAAGGATATGGTAGCTGTCATTTATACGTCCAAAGGTATTATAAAAGTAGGTCTCGAATATATCCGAACACCAATGACGGTGGCTAATTTTATAGGGCTGGCAGAAGGCAGTATCAACAATGTACATCGCAAACCTGGTATGCCTTTTTATGATGGAATGATTTTTCATCGAGTCATTCCAAACTTTATGATACAAGGAGGAGACCCAAGTGGCAAAGGTGCTGGCAATTCAGGATCTTTTTTTCCAGACGAGTTTCATCCAGAATTGAGGCATGATGATGCTGGCGTTTTATCTATGGCCAACAGTGGCAAGAATACAAACAGTTGCCAGTTTTTCATCACACACAACGCAACCAATTGGCTGGATGATGTTCACACCGTTTTTGGGAAGGTCATCGAAGGACAAGAAGTGGTCAACGCTATAGCCCAAGATGACAAGATCGACAGTATCAGAATTCAAAGATTGAGTCCTGCCGCAAAAGCATTTGATGCTAATAAAGTTTTTGCCGCTCAAAAGGAAATCATCAAACAAAAACAAAAAACAGAAGAAGAAAGTCAATTTGCGTCAATGCAAAGTGGTCCTGTATATCGTGCATTTGAAGAGTTTGTCAAGTCTGCGTATCCCTCTGCAACCAAAACAACTTCTGGCCTATACTATATCAAACAAAATGTAACCGAAGACATTCAACCGCAAGTAGGATCTATCGTCAAGGTGCATTATAAAGGAATGCTTACAAACGGACGCGTTTTTGACGAATCAATATCTCGTGGTAAGCCAATTGAATTTCCTCTAGGAAAACAAAATGTCATCGCGGGTTGGGATGAAGGAATTGCCCTACTGAAAAAAGGTGAGAAGGCTACCCTTATTATCCCTTATTATTTAGCTTATGGTGATCAAGGAATTCAAGGCGTAATTGGTCCCAAAGAAACCCTTATTTTTGATGTACAATTGATTGATATTAAATAATTCTATCCTTAACTCAAACTAATTTAAAACAAAAATGAAAAAACTTATTATCACACTATGTATTGGGTGCATTGCATTAGGACTCAATGCTCAAAAAAAACCAGTATCTAAACCATCGACAAAAACACCAATAAAAAACCAAACAAAAACAACGGGGTCTTCGACCTCTATAAAACCAACATCTTCAAACAATATGAGTACAAAACAACCAGGAATTTACGCAACATTCGAAACCGACAAAGGAAATATTGTCGTGGAATTAGAATTCAAAAAGACACCAATGACTGTAGCTAACTTCGTTGGTCTAGCAGAAGGCACAATGGAAAACACAGCAAAACCATTGGGAACTCCATTCTATGATGGATTGAAATTTCATAGAGTCATATCAAAAGGAAATGGCGACGCTCAAGATTTCATGCTACAAGGAGGAGATCCGCAGGGCACTGGTTCAGGTGGTCCCGGATATCAGTTTCCAGATGAAATTGTTGAAGGATTAAATCATAGTCAACCAGGAATGTTATCTATGGCAAATGCTGGTCCTGGAACCAATGGTTCACAATTTTTCATAACGGTAGCTGCTACGACGTGGTTAGACGGAAAACATACTGTATTTGGAAAAGTACTTTCTGGTATGGATGTAGCCAATACAATCAAAACGAATGACGGAATTAAAAAAGTAGTTATCGAGCGAGTTGGTCCTGAGGCTAAAGCTTTCAAAGCCGATAAATCCGTAATAATGAAATTCATGGCAGAGGCAGAGTTGAAAAAAAATGCAGGAATGATGAAAGACAAAGCTGATTTTGCTGCATATGTAAAAACAAATTTCCCGAAGGCAATAACCCTAAGTTCTGGATTAGCTTATGTGATGGAAAAAGAAGGAACAGGACCGAAGGCCGCCAAAGGACAAAAAGTATCTGTACATTACAGAGGTACATTCCCAGATGGAAACAAATTTGATGCTTCGTATGACAGAAATGAGCCTATCGAATTTCCTCTAGGACAAGGAATGGTAATCCCAGGATGGGAAGAAGGTATCGCTCTTCTAAACAAAGGCGCAAAAGCAAAACTAATCATCCCATATTGGTTGGCATATGGAGTTGATGGTCGTCAGCCACAAATACCTGCCAAAGCTACACTATTGTTTGAGACAGAATTGATGGATATCAAATAAGATTTTCAGACTTAAGTAAAGGTAAAAACCTCACAACTTTTTTGTGAGGTTTTTTTTTACAAAAAATAGCCATTCTTATTCAATAAATTGAACTAGCATTGTAATAGTACTTTGATTGTTTGCTATCAAGATGTTATTACCTAAAACGCATCCCACTATGGCATTTTAGATCATTATATTCATATTTTTTATGGGTAGAGCATAAAAAAAGTTGAAGGAAAATTATGAAAACCTCTAATGATTTGATTGATCTCCCGAAAAGTACTTTCTAAAATATTCAAAGAAAAGAATATTCAAAAGCAACATCCCCATACCATAAAATACATCTTCAAATGGTATTGTTCCTAACCGAAAACCCAAGTTCTCAGTATCGTTATAAAAAACGACTACCCTTTCTAGAAAACTGCCAGTAAGGATACCATTGACTATAAAAAAAGGAAATAAAATAACGACGTAAAAGATTAAAAACTCAACAAATCGCACATATTTGAGATATCCCGCTAATAAAAAAATGATAGCACAAGAAAAAAAAGCGAAACCAGTATAATACTTGGACCGATAAACTACACCCAGCAATGCAAAGAGCAATCCAAAAACGATCCATAACATGTTATAATCCCAATGAATTTTCTTAAAAACATACTTTTGAAAACAATAGTATGTAAACACAGAAGCATATGGTACGCATACAAAAAACAATATTTCTTCTACCGGAAGATTAAAAAAATAGATTCCAAGCACATATTGTGGATCAAATCCCCAAACACCCAATCTCGTATAGATCGAATCCCAAACAATGTAAATGCAAGCTGTAAATAAATTTGCAATAAAAAATGATTTCCAATGCTTCTTAAAATCATATTTTTCTGTTAGCGAGAATAAAAATGGAAAAATAAAGGATAAAAAATTAACGGTGATATACGTCAGTTTCTCTGGGATCATGATTTATCTTTGCTTTCAGACTTGAAGTATTTGAGAGGAACAAATAGCATTCCAAAACATTCTCCATCTTCCTTCCCCAATTGTCGATGGTGGGCACGGTGTGCTCGCTGCAATCCTTGAAAATAACGCGTCTGAAAACTGAACCCCTGAAACATTCTTTTATGAATTATAATTTCATGAACTATAAAATAGGCCAATCCATACGCTAAAATACCAAGACCAATGTAGGTACAAAACTGTAATCCAGGACTGTATTGACCAGCACCAAATAAACTCATTGAGATAATAGCAAAGTAAAGAAAAAACCAATCGTTTTTTTCCATAATCTTTTTCTTATCCTTGTTGTGATGATCATAATGTAAATTCCACAGAAACCCGTGCATAACATATTTATGGGTCAGCCAAGTGATTCCTTCCATTGCCAGAAAGGTAATTAAAGTGATTATGAACATTTGAGAAGTTTTAAAATATATGAGTATAAACTCTCATCTTCTTGCTTATTCTCCTTGGCGGCTACATAAGTTCTGAGAGTTCCTAGGTCTTCTTTTAAATTATTATAGTTGAGTGCTTTGGGTATTCGTCGTTGAATCTCATGCCTGTAAAATATCCATTCAACAACATTTGGATTCTCCTTGATTGTTTGTTCAAGAAGGTTTTTGCCTTTATTGAAATACTTCAATTTAGTCCACGGCATTGAGGCATGATTTGACTTCATCATATATGCTACGGCTAGGTATCCTTGTTCTTTTTTCAATGCCTTAGATTCTAAACTTTTAATAAAGCGATCATTGTATGCTTCATTTTTCCATGCGCTGTCCAACTTGGATCGATATGGAAAAAATTGCGAAGCGAAAAGCTCTGAGCTCAGCAGAACCATTGCAAAAACCCACTTTATCATAATTTATTAAACTTAAATCGAATATAAGATGTTATTAATAACCATATCTTCAATGGTTTTGAAACTGATGCTCTGTTCAAAAGAAGATCCTTTGCATCCATTTTTAATATTTTATTTGATAATTCACGATAATATGAATAAGCCAAAAATACGCCAAATTTTGCTTTAGTTGGTAATTTTTTGATCCCTAATAACGCTTCATCAAACTCCTCAGAAATCTCTTGTACAATCTCCATCTTTACCGCATTATCAAAAATAGATAGGTCAAGCTTCGGGAAGTATACTCTGCCTAACCCAGCGCTATCCGCATTGATATCTCGAAGAAAATTGATTTTTTGAAACGCACTTCCCAGTTTTTTTGCCTCAGGAGCTAGTCGATCATACTCTTTGATATCACCTTCAACAAAAACATGAAGGCACATTAACCCAACAACCTCCGCAGATCCGTAGATATAAGTATTGTACGATGATAGGTCATAAGTTACTTTCTTCAAATCCATTCGCATACTCTCCAAAAATGCAGCAATCAATTTGTGATCTATTTTGTACTTATTGACAACCTCTTGAAAGCTATTGAGAATTGGGTTTGTTGAGATTTTTCTGGAAATACTTTGGTAGGTCTCCTTTTCAAATTCATCCAAAAGGCTTTCTTTATCGAAATCATGAAAAGAATCTACAATCTCATCCGCAATTCTTACAAATCCATAGATTTGGTATATGGCATTTCGAATTGATTTATCGATACACAATATTCCTAGAGAAAAGCTGGTACTGTACTTTTTTGTTGTGCGCTCTGATACCTCTATGGATAGCTCGTCATATAATAACTTCATATCTCAAACCTAGTTAAAATTTTATCCATTTCTGTTGCTGCAATCTTTCCAGATATTAACGCGGGAGGCACGCCAGGTCCAGGAACAGTAAGCTGACCAGTGTAAAGAAGATTGCCAATTTTTTTATTTTTCATTTTTGGCTTGAAAAATGCGGTTTGCATCAATGTATTGGCTAGACCATAGGCGTTTCCTTTAAAAGAGTTGTACTCTGACTTAAAATCTTTTCCAGAAAAATCCCTTCTATACACGATATGTTCTCGGATGGCCTCTCCGCAATATAACTCAAGGCGACTGAGAACATTTTCAAAATTTCTTTCAATGAGGTCCTCATCCGACTCAAGTTCTGTAGAATGTGGAATAAGAATAAACAAATTCTCATACGAATCGGGAGCAACAGTGTCATCTGTTTTAGATGGCATACAAACATAGAATAAGGGCTCTTTGACCCATTCTGGTTTTTTGTATATTGCATCAGCATGCTTCTCAAAATCAGTATTGAAAAACAGGTTATGATGAATCAACTTAGCAATTCGCTTGTTAATACCTAAATAAAACAAAATGGATGATGGGGCAAATACCTTCTT
The DNA here is from genome assembly GCA_947461165.1 of Saprospirales bacterium. Taxonomy (GTDB): domain Bacteria; phylum Bacteroidota; class Bacteroidia; order Chitinophagales; family JADJOU01; genus CHPMRC01. The sequence goes on from CANHJR010000011.1 coordinate 8,065, forward strand.
CTCCCAATATTCTGATCCATAATTTCGCCAATTTGGAGCCAAAAGATTCATCTCCGTATGATGATAATCCGCGGAAGATATCACCGCATCAAATTGATGAAAAGTATTATTGACCGTTAACCCATTGCATCTATTATCCTTGACCTCAATCTTTTCAACATTGGCATTTAGCTCAAACGTTACGCCTAGGCTGTCTGCTAGTTTTTTCATTCCGTGCACTATTTCAACCATACCACCCTTCGGATAAAATGTACCCTGCTTCAAAGCGGAATAATTCATAATACTGTATAGCGCAGGTATTTTATCCGCCATCGCACCTAAAAAGATCACTGGAAATTCCATCAGCTTAACCAATCGAGTATCTTTGAAAAGCTTTCTAACCTCATTGCTCAATGGAGAAAAAAGGTTTGTTTTCAAAACTTGCTTTATAATATTCCATTTCACAAACTCCAAAAAGGAATGCGAAGGTTTGTAAACCAAATCTGACATGCTAATTTGGTATTTATACTCTGCATTGGCTACGAACTTTCGGAGGTTCTTACCTGCACCTTGCTCAATAGATTCAAATTTCTGAACCAATGAATTAAAATCAGCGTCTATCGCAAGTGTCTCATCGGGTGAATATATAATCTGGAAACCTGGATCTAACTGCTTCAGTTGATAAAACTCATTTGTGGCTCTTCCAAAATCCGCAAAAAACTTGTCAAAAACATCAGGCATCCAATACCAGCTTGGCCCCATATCAAATTTGAACCCCTCCGCCTCAAACATTCGCGCTCGACCACCAACCTGACTGTTTTTTTCAAATACAGTAACATCATAACCATGTTTGGCCAAGTAACAAGCGCTCGAAAGGCCTGAAAATCCTGAACCAATAATTGCAATTTTCTTTTTGATCATTAGTCCACAAAATTAAAAAAATGGAGCCAAAAAGTATTATATAATTTTAAATTATATAATTTAGCGTGTTTTCGGACCAATATTTAAAAAAATATGAATTTTGACCTATTAACTTCGATCATAGAATCTTATAAAAAGTATGAACTTTCATTCCCAAAACTAAAAGAAAAAAATATTGTTGGTTTTGCAAAATGGGTACTTCAGTCTCAAAAACCCTTAGAAGGAACTAAAAAATCTGAAGGAGAATCTAGCTACAATATTGATTTAGAAATTAGTAAAGGTATCGTTTTATTATACCGGTATGCAAGGACATGGATCAAGAAAGGAATGGATAATCATCCCGAACTAATCAACGAAGATTTTACTTATTTATATAGTTTGGTTCGCGAAGGAAATATGACCAAAACGCAACTCATAGCCCACAATCTTCACGAAAAATCATCAGGGATGGAAATCATCAAGCGACTTTTGGCTCTCAAGATCATAGAAGAAAAAATAAACGAAAATGATCGACGAAGCAAAGAGCTATTTGTCACCGCCAAAGGAAATAAATTATTCCAAGACTCCTGGAAAACAACTCAAGATATTGCGAGACTGATCACCGGCAATTTGGATAATAATGAAAAAGAACAACTTGTCAAAATACTCAACAAATTACACAAATTTCACAATCCATTATTCCTCGATAGAGACAAAAATGATATTGGTACGTTGCTGAAGAAATAAAACTCTTTTGTTGTACATGCCAATGAAGATGTCAATACTTGATCCTACCTGCTCAAGTACATACTCTTCATCTTAAATAGATTTCTAAAATGAGGATCACGAATATTAGATATAAATCGGATGGCCTCACCTGTAGATTTCATCTCTGGACCTAATTCTTTCTTGACATTCGGAAATTTATTAAAAGAAAATACAGGCTCCTTGATAGCAAATCCTTCGAGCTTCTCCTTATCCTTGATTTCTGTGACTTTCATTTGTCCTACCATGATTTTAGTAGCATAATTCAAGTAGGGGATCTGGTAGGCTTTACAAATGAATGGAGTGGTTCGACTCGCTCTTGGATTAGCCTCGATCACATATACCTCGTCCAATTCTTTTGGGTTCGTTGCTCGCTTGATCACGAACTGAATATTGATCAATCCTTTTACCTGAAGATCTAACGCTATTTTGACGGCATATTCCTTCATTTTGTCGATCGTATCGTCAGACAATGAGAATGGTGGCAAGACAGAATGACTATCTCCTGAGTGAATTCCAGCTGGCTCGATATGCTCCATGACGCCCATAATATGGACATTCTCGCCGTCGCAAAGGGCATCAATTTCGGCCTCTTCGGCTCTGTCAATAAAATGATCTATCAAGATATTATTGTCGGGGAATGTTTTTAGAATCCCAACCACCGACTTTGTCAATTCATCGTCATTGATGACAATTCTCATTTTCTGACCACCAATGACGTACGATGGACGAACCAAGACAGGATAACCTACCTTATTCGCGACATCGATCGCATCATCTGCATTTTTAGCTGCACCATATTTCGGATATGGGATATTTAGATCTTTCAGTCGATCACTAAATCGCTCTCTATCTTCCGCAAGATCCATATTGTCATAGGATGTACCTATTATTGGTATGCCGTATTTTTCTAATTTTTCAGCAAGCTTCAAGGCTGTTTGTCCTCCCAATTGCACAATGACACCTTCTGGTTTTTCCAGCTCAATAATCTCTCTCAAATGCTCCCAAAAAACAGGCTCAAAATATAATTTAGAAGCGGTATTGAAATCAGTAGATACCGTTTCCGGATTGCAATTGATCATGATGGATTCATATCCTGCCTCTTTTAGAGCAAGCAATCCATGCACACAACAATAGTCAAATTCAATTCCTTGGCCAATTCTATTTGGTCCAGAACCCAGTACAATTATTTTCTTTTTATCAGAAGGATTAGACTCGTTCTCATCATCGAATGTCGAATAAAAATAGGGCGTTTGTGCTTCGAATTCTGCAGCACAAGTATCGACCATTTTATATACTCGGCGAATGTTCAACGATTTTCGATAGTCATAAATGTCATCTTCCGTTCTATTGAATACATGAGCTAGCTGAAGATCCGAAAACCCTTTTTTCTTTGCCTTGGTCATCAGGGACTTATCTAGTCCTTCAAAACCAGCGCTTTTCAGCTCTTTTTCAAAGTCTACTAGCTCTTGAATTTCTCTCAAAAACCACATATCAATTTTGGTCAATTCAAAAATCTTAGTCTTTGGAACTCCAAGTTTCAATGCTTCTCTTATTCTAAACAAGCGATCCCAAGACGGATGCTCCAACCCAGCCAATACTTTCTCTACATCTTTAGATTCTTTTCCATCTACTCCAAGCCCAATTTTGTTGTTTTCGAGGGACTGACAGGCTTTTTGAAGAGCCTCCTGAAAATTTCTACCGATCCCCATGACCTCTCCGACGGATTTCATCTGCAACCCAAGTGTTTCATCTGCCCCTGGAAATTTCTCAAAATTCCATCGAGGGATTTTGACAATCACGTAATCTAAACTAGGTTCAAAAAATGCAGAGGTCGTTTTCGTAATTTGATTTTTCAATTCATCCAATCGATAACCTAGTGCCAATTTAGCTGCGATTCTAGCGATTGGATATCCTGTAGCCTTGCTGGCTAAGGCAGAAGATCTAGATACGCGCGGATTGATTTCTATGACGATAATCTCCTCTGTGATAGGATCAATTGCAAACTGTACGTTGCATCCGCCAGCAAATTTGCCAATAGACTTCAGAATCAGTCTCGCCTCGTCTCGCATTTGCTGATATGATTTGTCCGAAAGCGTCATCGCTGGTGCCACGGTGATGCTGTCGCCCGTATGGACACCCATAGGATCAAAATTCTCCACCGTGCATATAACCACGATATTATCATCTATATCCCTTAACAATTCCAATTCATACTCCTTCCAGCCCAGAACGGCCTTCTCCACGAGAACTTCATGGACAGGAGAACATTCCAAACCATGTTTGAGTTTTGCCTCAAACTCATCTTTATTATGAACAAAACCGCCTCCAGTACCTCCGAGCGTAAATGAAGGTCTAATCACTAGCGGAAAGCCAATTTCTTGAGCAATTTCCCAACCTTCAAGGACGGAATTTGCAACCTTAGAAGGAGCGGTTTTCAATCCTAATTCCGCCACAAGATTTTTAAACTTGTCGCGATCTTCTGCCAGTTCGATTCCGTTGATATCGACTCCTATCAATCGACAATTATACTCCTTCCACAGTCCCAACTCATCGCATTCTATTGCAAGATTTAAAGCCGTCTGTCCGCCCATGGTAGGAAGCACAGCATCTATGTTATTTTCTTTCAAGATTTGTTCAATGCTCTCTGCCGTCAATGGCAAGAGATACACCTTGTCAGCCATCATCGGATCGGTCATGATGGTTGCAGGATTCGAATTGATCAGGATCACCTTGACGCCTTCTTCTCTAAGTGACAGAGAGGCTTGAGTTCCTGAATAATCAAATTCACAGGCTTGACCGATAATAATCGGTCCACTTCCTATGATAAGTACGGTTTGAATGGATTTGTTGAGAGGCATTTTTAGAAGGGAATTTCTAAAAAGCAAAAGTAATACGAATCACATTCTTAACCGGAACCGTTATTAACAAATTTCACAATTGTTCAAATCTTCGCAAGTTAGATATTAGGCTTTAAGATAAAAATCTAACTTTCCTGTAAGGGGTTTATATTTCCTATTGTGTCATTCTCCCATTGTTGGAGTTATTCACCAACAATGGGAAACTTATTTTTTCAAATTGTAAAATGAATCAGACCTTGTTCATCCAAGAGGTCATTATTACTTTTGTGACTTTTGCGGTTTTGGGTGGCGTCATCGCTTTTTTCAATGAAAAGAGTTCCAAAAGTAACGGCTAAACATCAAGCCTATTTTTCGTAAATTTGCA
>CANHJR010000012.1 GCA_947461165.1 Saprospirales bacterium
AATTTTTGGTGGTTGTACCCATTCGTTTTCTTCAAATTCATTCAGATTTTTAGCGTCTCGAACCTCAAAATATTCTAATTCAAAATCCGAGGATGAAAGGTAGAACCGTTTAGCATCCCTAATGACATTTTGAATAGCATCTGTACCATAGTGTTCCATAACAAATCGCAATGCATTGTATATCTGCCCAGCCTTGACTTTTCCTTCGACGGATAGTCTCGTATTTCGACTACTCATAGCCAATCCATTTTGCTCTCGGACTGTAGGACAAGGGCGAAGGGTTACGGGCAATCTCTTTTCCCTAATAAGTTTTTCTACGACTTTGACTTGTTGGTAATCCTTTAATCCCATATAGATTGTGTCTGGCTGGATGGCTCGAAGCAATTTTTCGACAATAGTGACCACACCAACGTAATGGCCAGGCCTTTTTGCTCCTTCGAGGATATCATCCAAATAACCTATATCTATGGGTTCTATTTCAAGAGTTGGATTTTGATACATGTCTTCAACCGATGGCGTAAAAAGAATCTCACAATTAGATTTTTGCAATAATGAAATATCAGCATCTACGTTTCTTGGATATTTTTCAAAATCTTGGAGATTGTTGAATTGAGTAGGATTTACAAAAATGCTAACAACGGAAATATCTGATTCTGACTGACAAGTCTTGATTAGAGAAATATGACCATCGTGCAATGCCCCTAGGGTAGGTACAAATCCAATTTTTTGATTTTTTGATCTTACGTTGGATAGATAATTCTGAAGTTCCTTTGAGGTATGAAATTGTAACATATAAGGCTAATATAGGGACAAATGAAATTGTAGACAGTTAACGACATTTTTTGTCGCCTATTTTTTGTTTTTTGTATGAAGATGTGGACAAAAATAGAATTATCTTAAAGTTTATTGATTTAATTTTGTAGAAGTTCAGATCAAAGGTATAATCAACTAAATAAAAATAAAGAAATGTCAGATTTTAATAACAAAATGAAGTCCCTTGAAACCACCATCGGAGTACTTGAAAAATCCTACGGAAAGGGTACGATCATGCGTCTTGGCGATGCCAAGGTGATAGGAGTAGATACGATACCATCTGGATCTATAGGTCTTGATTTATCTCTCGGTATAGGCGGTTATCCCAAAGGAAGGATTGTCGAGATATATGGTCCAGAGTCTTCAGGTAAAACGACACTAGCCATTCATGCAATCGCTGAAGCTCAGCGCAAAGGCGGCATTTGTGCCATCATTGACGCAGAACACGCTTTTGATCGCACGTATGCGGAGGCGTTAGGTGTCGATACGAATAATTTGTTTATTTCACAACCAGATAATGGCGAGCAAGCTCTAGAAATTGCTGATCATCTGATACGATCAGGAGCTATCGATATCTGTGTAATAGATTCTGTAGCAGCCTTGGTACCGAAGAGCGAGTTGGAAGGAGAAATGGGCGATAGTAAGATGGGACTCCACGCTCGATTGATGTCACAAGCTCTTAGAAAACTGACGGGCAGTATCAGCAAAACTAATTCTTGTTGTATTTTTATCAATCAGCTAAGAGAAAAGATCGGTGTCATGTTTGGAAATCCAGAGACAACAACTGGAGGTAATGCATTGAAATATTATGCATCCGTGCGGCTTGATATTCGTAGAATTTCTCAAATCAAAGACAAAGAAGGCGAGATCATCGGTAACAGAACAAAAGTGAAGGTCGTCAAGAACAAAGTAGCACCGCCATTTAAAATTTGTGAATTTGATATCATGTATGGTGCTGGTATTTCCAAAATTGGTGAGATTATCGACTACGGAACGGACTTGGATGTTTTGGAAAAAAGCGGTTCATGGTATAGTTATGAAGGATCCAAGATTGGACAAGGTCGCGATTCGGTCATTGCTTTTCTTGCTGATAATCCAGAGCTTGCCAAAGAAATGGAGACGAAAATTAAACAAAAAATAGCTGGTACCATAACGGTCATTCCAGCAGAGTCTGAGACAAAGGAAGATATAGTAAAAGCCTAATTAGAATTCAAAAAAGCCTATGTTCACCATAGGCTTTTATCCAAGTTATGAATATCGGATTTGATGCCAAACGAGCATTTCTCAATCAAACGGGTCTTGGGTTTTATAGTCGGAATCTGATCTCTGCTGTTCAAGAATTGTCTTCAAATCAAGCGGTTCTTTTTACTCCACGGGTGAAAATTTCATTTCCACTATCGAAATCGACTAAAGTCATAACGCCACCTAATATGCTACCTCGTTTTCTAGGAAGTATATGGCGCTCATTTCTGATAATATTTCAGAAGGAAATTCGACAGGTAGATATTTATCATGGATTAAGTGGGGAGTTACCCTTTTTTCTATCTCATTCTGTCAAGAAAGTTGTGACCATTCACGATATTCTATTCGAACGATTTCCTGAAGATTATCCTTTTTTAGATCGTTGGTTTGCAAGACTGAAGACGAAATATGCTTGCAGATCTGCTGATGCCATCATCGCTGTAAGTCAAGGAACAAAGCAGGATTTGATTGATTTCTACAATGTAAACCCTGAAAAAATTGTCGTTGTTTCCGTTCCGGTCACGATATCGTCGAAAGCAGAAATTATGGAACTGCATTCAAGACCATTTATCGTTATGGTCTCTAGTTTTCAATCCAGAAAGAACCAAATTCTGCTCATAAAAGCCTTTGAGGCTATTGCAGATCTTGTTGATTTTGATTTGATTTTGGTAGGGAAGGGAGCAGCAACGCTATCATTATGTAAAGATTATGTAAAAAATTCAAAGGTGGAACCTAGAGTCCTTTTTCGAGAAACGGTTAGCGACAATGAGTTACCATCGTATTACAATCAGGCAATCTTTAGCGTATATGCAAGCCTTTATGAAGGATTTGGTATTCCCATTGTAGAATCCTTAGGATATGGATGTCCGATTCTAGCTAGTGATAATATGGTACATCAAGAAGTCGGTGGGACGGCTGCGGTTTATTTTAAAAATGGAAGTTTACAGGATTTGAAAGATAAAATCTTGGAAATGCGATCCAATATTGAAGAACAAAGGTCCAAGGTTTTAAAAAATCGAAATTCAATAATGGAGACCTATTCTCCATCGCATATTGGCAAACAAGTGATGACTATTTACGACTCACTTTTTTCATAATCGGATTGCGAATTTCTTCTACGATGGTCTGTAAAATGGCCATTGGATATGAATGAATCATTCGGAGATTAGGATTTGTGGTATCAAACGGTCGCCAGATGTAGTCATACTGAACATAGGTAGAATCTCGTTGAAAAATATAGCCATTTACAAAAGCACTGTAAGTGAATTTTGGAACATTTGAAAAGTGATTCAGAGAATATTTTGTAAAATTTCTCTCCTGAAATCCAAGCATATAACTCAATGTCGCAGGGAAGTTTGATTGTAAGAAGTAATTCCGATCTTGAGTTCCAACATGATTTGGAAGGAGAAGAGGACTCACAATGAGCATTGGAATATGGAAGCGCTGTGGCTCAGCGATATCAATCGATGAAGGATATTTGTGCGAATGATCAGAGGTTATTATCAAAATGGTATTTTTCCAGCTTGGCAATTTTTTCAATTGACCAACAAATTTGGAGATACATCGATCTAGGTAGGCAGCACTTTCTTCATAATTTTTGTCTTCTGATTGATTCATTTTGTTACCTGGAAAGTCAAATGGTTGATGCGTACTTTGGGTCATAATCTGAACAAAAAAAGGATCCTTTGTGGTAGCGATTTGATTTATAGCTTTTTCAAACAAGAATTCATCGGGAACTCCAAGTCGCTGTGTCTTTTGACTTTCTTCAAAATCATCGATTGTTATCATTTTTTGAATTCCAGTTGAGGATAAATATGCGCTCATATTTCCAAACTCAAGATCTCCCCCAAATATGAATGATGTGGAATAACCTCGCTTTTCAAAGGAATGGAGTATTGATGGCATTTCTGAGAGTATATTGGCATTGTCGGTGATATTATTGAATGGGGTTGCCAATGTACCTGAGAGTAATGCAGCTATACCTTGCTCCGTTCGAAACCCAACAGCAAATGCTTTTTCGAATGAAAAAGCTTCGTGTTTTAGTTTGGTGAGAAAGGGCATTTTCGTTTTATATAAGTCACCAATGAGTTCGCTACTCACACCTTCCATTGTGATGAGAATGATGTTTGGATTGGAGCTTTTTTGGAGTATGGAAGGGTATACCTCAGTAGGGTTCTGCCCAAACAGCTCGTGGATGCGGGCCGACGCTTCTGAATCTGATAATTTGTGATAAGGATTGTTGGCGGCAAACTTATTATCCTCGACAAGGACATGCACGAAATTCCAAGTAGAATTCACCGTTGCAAGATTATATACTTTAGTATCGCAAAAATACCCATCACTTAGATTTAGTGGTATGACTCTAAAGCCGCCTCTTAAAGCTAAAAAACTTGTTCCGGCGAGCAAAAGAATAAACCCATAGGCTTGAGATTTGGCATAATGAGGGGAGAAATTATGTGATAAATATTTGTCTGTCAATCCTCTAAATAATATTATCAAAACAAGAACCAAGATGAAGGCAAATAGGATATCGGATAAATATTGGTTCTTGAAGATTTCGATGGGATCTCGAGAATAGGTTAAGGCCCGGATACTAAAAATACTATCCCAATATTTATAAAGGAAAACATCAATAAGCCAAATGATGGATTGGAATCCGAGTATGATATTAAATATTGATTTGGACAATTTATAGTTCTTGAATAAAACCCATGTGAGGAGAATTATGGTGCATATAACTATGCTTACCCCTAAATCAAAACGAAGACCATAGCATAAACTAAGGAAGATGTTCTTGGTTTGAAGCTGGTCTGCGTTGCAAAAAATGAATACAAGTCTGCAAATCTGTGAAAAAAGCAAATGAATGCCAAAAACCCGCAAACTTGATCCCAAAAGTTTTGTCATGGAAAAATAATTGAGATCAATTTACCGAATGAGTACCATTTTGCCCCAACCATCTGTAAAATATTTGCTAAGATCTTTTTGATTTTCGTACAAGGCCTTGAAGTCTGCAGTTTCCATTATTGGAAAATCCTTACCTTCATTTTTAACTATGACACGATATAAGTATACTCCGTTTGCCAGTTGATCGCCGAATTGATCTTTACCATTCCAAGCATAAGCCGTGCGATTGAGTCCAAACTTCAGTGGACCTAATTCCTCTTTGGATATTTCTCTGACTACTTGACCCCTGATGTTCATGATTTGTATACTGATGTAATCTGGAATTTTACTTCCCGTAAGTGTAAATACAAACTGTGTTGATGTTGTAAATGGGTTTGGGTAATTGAATACTTGACTCATTTGATTTTTGGTGATGACCCGAAAACCAGTTTTATAATTGAAACTACCCACACGGCTACTACTATTTCCGCTTCGATCCTTATCCTCTATGATCAATTGGTACAATCCATCAGTCAGCAATGGCTTATAATTGATTTCAGCTCGATTGTTATTTGCCGAGGTGGCTAGGTCATATCTGACATCTGCCTGATTGAAGCTGATCGGAACAACGGATCCATCAGGCATGCGAAGGGAGATTTTGATCAACGCCGTATCATCTAGAAGAAGGTATTTGTTTTCATCTTTCAAGACAATTCGGATATTTGGATTATTGGATATGAGCTCGTTTTGTATGATATGCGCACCATCAAACGTCACGTCAAGCAATGGATTGTATATATCTGACTTCACAAAAAACTCGGTTTTGCCGTAATTGTTTATGTTAAATTTCTCTTTTTGATATGCGAAACTAGTTGGATTAATTTCATAACTGACTTGGTTCTCACCTTCAAAATAGTTGGATGAAGTTATTGTTTGTTTATTCAAGACCAATTTATTGCCACCAACTGGCTGTTGCTTTACAAGAATGGATTTGTTTTTACTGCCCTGTGTTACTTGAACACGCAACGACAACGAATCAAAACTTTGTGCATTCAATGCCTCTACAGCATAATTTATCTCATATAATTCACCGTTTTCAATGGTATCGTTATTGTTAGGCACTTGTCCCGAAACATTATTGACTGCTACCTCTCCTATTTCATCATAATATACTCGCCAAAAGTTTAACTGTGCAGGTGTTCGATCTCTCGAATCTTTGGCATAATACTTCAATTGTAAATTTGAATATAAGGAAGGATTAACCCAATCGAGTGTCGTATCCAATGAAAAGGAATGAAAGGTAGCAAGAGGTACCTTGTTGTATAAACTGGTGTAACCAAAAAGCGTTACAGATATTGAATCTTGACTTGGGTTTTCAGATGGACTTAGGCGATAACTTAGAGTATTCCATTTACGTGCTGGACCTATTTTGACTGACGTTTTTTCACCTTCTAGCCATTGACCACGAATATTGAAGGATCCTGTGGTTTTAGTGGTATAGTTGGTTCCAATAAACGTGCTTGGAGTAAAACTGGGGTCATTTTTTCGATATCCAAAAATAAATGGTGCTTTCACTGTGGTATCTGTTAAGAGTGAGAGACCATTCATACCAGCTCCATTAAACAAGGATATGAGTGATGGATCCCAACTCTGATAAGCAGGTCGTTTGATCGTATAGAAAAATAAATAATCCTTATTGGCAGCTAGATTGACAAAATCTTGAAGAATGGTGCTCCACTTGACCCCAGGTCTCGGATGGTTGGCAGGTGTGAACCCCGTATCTGGAAACACAAAACCTTCGCGTGGAAGGCCTGGATATCCAAATTGAATAGACCCATAGCTACCCCATGTTGAAGATCCTATGACGGTATCAAGGCTTGTATATCCAATACCTGACTTACCATTGATCCAAAGAACCATAAATCCCGACGCCATGCGCCCAGCTTCTCTCAGCGCAGATTGTCTTGCATTATTGAGATACCATTCTACCTCATAGGTGCCCGTCGATCCATCTGTTCGGATAAAGATATTTTTCACATCATTGACATAGTTCAGTTGTCGGGATGTACTCAAGGTCATATTAGATAAACTATTATTCAAATACTGAAAATAATGGGATTGGTTCCATCCTCCACTCGGGATTGATGGTAAATAAATGAACGAAGAATTCGACCATCGATAACCACCACCAGCAATACTGGAATCCTTCGTGATTCTCCAGTAATAAACTAAACTATCATTGAACCCAATAGTCGGCGTCCAGCTTATCACGTTTGAGTTTGTAGTGATTTTTGTAGCAAGAAAAGATGGACTATTGAAGTTTGTTGTGGTATCTATATGGATGATATATGTGGTGTTTTTAGGAAAACTACTGGTGACCATTGACGTCAATTTCACAGGATTGGTATTCACAATGGCGTATTCATATGGGAAAATCGGTATAACTTCTTCACTTTCAATAATGAGATTTCCAGCATTCAGAATTTCATTGTTTTGTTCGGATATTTCATCCACCGTGTTTGTTGATTCAATTTTTATATTAAATGTATTGTTTCCTGCGCCAACTAAACCATCTAATGTTGGGATAAAAACAGAGAACGTATCTTTGAAAAAGGGTGCAGTGACGATCTTAGTATACGTCGTTTTATTCCCATTATTGACACGTTCTATGGATAAGCCAATGCTCTTTTGAATCGCTTTTCCAAGATTTTGAACTACAACTTTGAATTCAAAAGAATCCATAGAAGTATTAATGTTTTGTTTCGGTAGAATAATTGAATTCTGGTCAATAGTATAATCTGGCTTTGGATAATGAGAGATCAACACAGAAGGGTCGCCATTGATATTATATTCTAAGCTCAACGTGTTCATCGAGTTCAGATTATATCCATAAGTCTCTAGGTGCTTTTGAGACGTTCTCTGAACCAAATTACCAATACTGGAAGCATACAATGGCTTTGTCATTTGTTGGTAAAACTGCGAGCAGTACTGATATAGTGCTCCATCCAACGAAAAATTAGTCGTAGCTACAAATGCGATTGCACCTCTGTTTGGCAGATTTACAAAATTCTCTGAGTAGCCTGGAGCTGTTGAATAATAAAATCCAGCATTGCATCCATTCGCAAGTATGATGGGATATTTACCAAAATTCGTAAAAAAATTAGGATCACTGAGTCCAACATCAAAAATGGTAGACGATGAATGTCCAAAGAAGGTGATGAGACCAACACCTAAATTGATCCTAGCGGCAAGGTCCACATCGGAAACGTTTTGAGCTAAATCGGGATTGTTTTTGAATACTGAAAACACGTTGCCACCGACAGATGTATCTTTAAATATCGTTTCAAATTGCCTCAGGTTTGCACGAAAATCGCCTTGTTGGGCTGTTCCTTGTCCGCCGCCTAAATGAACGGCCCACTTCATATACTCTTTTTTTGCTGGCGTCATGTCTGATGGAGAACTCGCGTTGTATTCTGCATTGTATGATTTTAACTTATTGAGATAGTTGCGTATGATTTGTCCATTGGTTGCAGATATTCTACCTAGAGGCATATATTGGAGTATGCTGCTGTCCATAGTCGTATACATGTAATCTGAACCGATATGCCCATAGGAAGGTATGAGGTTTTGATTGTATAGGTTCTGATTGGGGTTTCCCATTGTGTTTGCGGTAAAGCCCTTTCCAAGCAATAGCGCATAGTTTGGTGCATCCGCGCCCCAGGTTAGTTTTGCCCATTGAAGAAATTTGCGAATTCCGATGGGATGCTTCGGCATTCCATAACCAAAATGATTTTGAATTTCATCCATATAAACTACGGCGACCTTAAATCCACCTCCTTCGGGAGACTCTTTATAGGTTTTGTAATCATTGATTACATTGGCGCCATTGGAGTCTATACTCACACTCCTATCGGCAATCATAATGAAATTGCCTCTTGCAGAGATGGGATTCAGATTGATTTTTTGAACCGTCGCGAGTGAAGTTGCTATTCCTTCGTGTGCAAGAATAAATGGCTCAGAAGAGCCCGAAGAAGGAATGACAAATCGATGTGTATTGCCAGCAGTATGAGCAACTCTTGTATATCGGGTGAGATCGAATAAATAGACTGTGTTCGTGGGATGATATCCTGAAATCTCAAATTTTCTTGAACCAACATGGTCTGTAAAGTACATATAATTGAATCCAGCCCCATTCAGATTGAAATTCCGTGGATACGTCAGTTCCAAAAATCCTAAATTATAGCCATGATTCGAAGGCACTAGTGGCGTTATTCCAATTGTTGAACTCGTAGATGTGATCAAATTGGATGGAAAGCTCAGATCCGTTCGAAGCATGGTGCTCCCCAGAAATAGCCCTTCGCCTATTTTGGTGTTGTTTAGTCTAATTTCAAGTTTATGTTGTATTTCATTGCGACCAGCGATGTGGAGTATCAGCTTGGCTGGAATATTAGGATCGTTTACAAAATTGGAGGTATTTAGAGTTTGATTATTAAAGGCTGTGGTACCCCAGCCTTCGCCAATCTCATAGTTTGATGCAAAAAGAAAATCGACACTCGTATAATAATATCGTTTCCCTTCGTTGTAGTTCGTTTTTGGAGAGAAAATCTCTTTGGACAAAAAGGATGTCAAATAAGGAGAAGAGACCGAAGTCGTATCGTTCTGACCTGGAATCCATCTTGCATTGGTCCCTGATCGTATGGTTAGAATATAAAAATTGGTATCTCGAAAAAGACTAACGAATGGATTGAGCATCAGCTGGCTATCCATATATAGCTTTTTATCAATCTGTCCATCTAGTTTATTCCCTATAAATTCGATAAAATCTGAACCAGTTGGAGTAGATGTCCACGATAGATGAATTGGTATTTGTTTTCCATGATTAAAAATGCAAATCTCAGTTGTGGTGGCATTTGCTATTTCTGGACAATTTGCAGAAAGAAAGGAATATGGAATTCTATAAACGCCATTTGTCACGACACTAAATTTGTAGTGGGGCTTGGTAGCATCGATCCATTCATTGCCAAATGGTGCTTGCGCTCCAATGCTCTTCAGTGAAAACACCAAACAAATGAGTATGAATAGTCTATTTGTTATCACCGGCATTCTTTTTAGGATCTGATGATTTTGGAGCTATCGTACCCTTCATGATATCTGTATCAAAATCCTTGTCCAGAACGGGATCTATATTCGGCGCTGGCGGCATGATAATTGGGGAGTTTTTCTTGACTTTTGTGGGAAAGCGATACACTCCTGAGAAAACATGGGAATATAGTCCTATCCCTGTATTGGCAATATTATTGTAGCTATAATCGATGTCAAACTGATCCAACTTGACTCCAACCCCGAGTGATGGAACAACGCTCGTATATTCCTCGCCCAGTCCATTGAGGGCTTTTGTAAAGTTATTGACTCCTAATCGCAAATATGCAACATCCAAGAATTTAGACTCTAATCCAAGGGAAAGATCCACGCTCACAGGTCCAGAAATAAGTACATTTCGCTGATCTGTATATAATGTTATCTTGCCAATTGGTGTGAGATGAATCTTCTCCTTAGCTATTTTATAGGTGTACTGCCCTCCAAAATGAATGGCAGGCAAGGTAATTTCGCTTGAAGAATTCGGAATTTCATTGTTGGTAGCCCTCAAAACTTCCTTTTCTCGATCCGTGAAGCTAAAGGACCATGTAGAAAAAGTAGTTGAAATGTCTTGAGCAAAAGCTCCAATTTGAAAATTGTCACTGATGTACTGAGCGCCAACATCTAATCCAAAACCCCAAGCGGTAGCAAAACTACCATAATTTCGATGAATGATTTTGGCACTTCCGCCAAATGACAACCCCTCCTTTCTTACTGCAGATTTGGCAAAGCTAATATACCCCGCCATATCAGATATGGAAAACGATTTAATATTGTCATAATTGATGGTACCATCAGGATTATAAAGATCTATCGTATTTGGAATATTGTCAATACCTAGTCGGATTAGACTGAATCCTATGGCCTGGTCATTTTTTATTGGAATAGCCAATCCCGCATAGTCAAAATTTGCAATACCGGCAAAGTAAGAATTATGCATAGCCCCAATGGAGGTCTGTTCCACAGTAGCTAGCGCTGCTGGATTGTAAAATACAGACATAGGATCGCCCTTGGAGCTCGACAGCGAAGATCCAAGCCCTAAATAGCGAGCGCCAACACCAATTTTAAGGAATTCATTACTGTATTTACGGACAGCTTGGCCATAAACATTAGTGGAAATCGCTAGAAGGATAATAATGATAATTTGATGTCTTTTCACGAGGCTTTGTTAGATTTGACAGTATCAAGAATGGTGCTATATGGTATCTCTTGTTTTATTTTTTGTATAATATTTATAAACGCATCTTCGGTCTTCTCATTGTATTCCCAATTGCTAATTTTTCCTGTAACCCGATGTAGTGCTTTGACTAGATTGGATTCTTCGGCGTAAAAATTGAGAAAACGTCGAGATCTAAATCGCTCATATGCAGTCAAAAGTATACTAATTTCTTCAGTTTTTGCGATGATTTTTGACAGAAACCGATTTAAAACCACAGAATCTAGACCATCCGCTATTTGATATACTTCAGAGACTATGCCAGGCTCTTGATTGATTATCCAATGATCGATGAGCAATTCAAACAAAATATGCGAAACTAGAAATTTTCGATGAAGCAGGTTAGTCACCTCGTTTGTCTTTAATTCTTCGTCGATTCTCGCATTAAAATGTTTAAAATAATCTGAGCTATGAAAGGTTTTATCATCAGCATAATGGATGTCTATTCCATGAAGAATTTCCAGCTCCAAGGGGTCGAACTTGTCGTTGTCAATTTGAAGGAAATAAGTATTGTGCAGGTAGGAAAATTTGGGAAAAACATCGGGAAAAAGACTTGCTAATTTTGTCAGATCTGGTTGACCTGCTGAACAATAGAAATGAGAAAGAAAATTCATATCACAGGTGGAAATAATTCTACACCATCCCAAAACGTATCATCAGGCACCGCATCTAGGACATTTGCTTGGGCATCGACGAGA
>CANHJR010000013.1 GCA_947461165.1 Saprospirales bacterium
ATTAAGGATAAATTATTCTTCTTCGCCAATTTTGAAACAGAAAAAAATGTTTTTCCAGGAAATACGTTTATATCTAAAAATTCGCCACTTACAGGAAATAGAAGCAACGTTTCATCAGATAGCTTGAATAAATTTAGAAATTTTTTACGAACCAAGTATAACTATGAAACAGGTGCATTTGAAGGCTATGCTGATGAATTTACCAATGCGAATAACAAAGTGCTTGTCCGATTGGACTGGAATGTCAATACAAATCACAAGTTTAATGTTAGCTTCAGTAATATGTATGCTACAGAGGATAACTTGATCAATGCGACATCTGTTCCAACAGGTATTCCAACGAGGGTAGCTAATTCTAGAGTTGGATTGAACTCACTTTCTTTCCAGAATTCTAATTATTCGTTTGATCACTGGGTGCGGACCTTGTCTGCAGAGCTAAACAGTACCCTCAATCCGATAATGAGTAACCAGCTCCTAGCTACATACTCATTTATCAATGATAAAAGAAATACACCAGGATCGCTCTTTCCAATGATTGATATCACATCAGGAGGGGTCAACAACTATATGTCTGCTGGTTCAGAATTGTTTTCATACAAAAATGACTTGATCAACAAAAACTTCGTAGTTACAGATAATTTATCTATAGACTTAAAGGAAAATCAATTGACAGTAGGTGCATCTTATGAAAATTATGCTTTTGAAAATAGTTTCTTGTCAGGAGGAAATATGTATTATCGATATAATAGTTTGGCTGACTTTATGAATGATGCCAGACCTTCTGCGTTTGCATACACCTATCCACTAGCTTCTCAGAATGGTAATTCATATGTAAAAGCTTCTTATGCACAGTTAAGTGCTTATGTTCAAGATAAGTTGAGTATTTCAAAAAGACTTACAGTAACAGCGGGTATTCGTTTTGAAATGCCGTTTTATGACAATTCAAATTTAACTGCCAATTCAGCTATTGATGCGCTTACTTTTAGAGATTTAGATGGAAGTCCATTGAAGTTTAATTCTGGTTCTTTCCCAACTCAGAGATTGATGGTCTCACCAAGATTTTCATTCAATTGGGATGCCAAAGGCGATAAAACATTGCAAGTACGAGGAGGATTGGGCGTCTTTACCGGTAGAATACCTATGGTCTGGATGACCAATCAAGCTGGTGGTATTGGTACATTGGTAACCAATGTGGCTTATACAACACCAGCCGCTATCAATGCTGCAGATCTTAAGTTTTACGGATCAATAGAGGACTTACAAGCAAAGAATCCTAAGTTGTTTAATTCGTTTCCTCAGAATGCATCAACAGCCCCATCTGCAATCACAATGGTGGACAAGGATTTGAAAATGCCTCAGGTTTTGAGATCAGATCTTGCTGTTGATTATAAATTACCTTGGTATGGACTTATCGCTACAGCAGAAATAACTGCTTCAAGAGATATTTACAATGTGACTCAATTGAATGCAAATTTGCCAGGGGCGCAGTCTACAATAACTAGTGGCGCAGACAAGAGACCACGATGGACTAATACCAGAGTTGTTCCTGGGGTTTCACAAGCGTTTTTATTGACTAATGCTACACAAGGTTATGCAACTGTGGCTTCATTTGGTATTCAGCGTCAAGCTAGAAAAGGATTCTATGGATCTATATTCTATACTAGAACATGGTCCGAAGATATTTCTTCAAATCCAGGGTCTCAAGCTAGTTCAGCTTGGAGTTCATTGCCTAACGCAAGCTCACCTAATGACCAAGTTCTTAATACTTCTCAATACAATACACCAGATAGAGTTGTTGCATCATTGTCATACAAGTTCGAATATGCCAAGAAGAAATTGGGAACGACTATTTCTATCTTTTATGAAGGTGCTAGTCCAGGAAGATATAGTTATTTGTTCAATAATGACTTCAATGGCGATGGTTCCGCATCTGACCTGATTTATATCCCGAAGAGTGCATCTGAACTTAATTTTGTGGATATAAAAAATGGAAATACTGTTGTTCATACTGCAGCTGCTCAAAGAGCTATTTGGGATGCCTATGTAGCTCAAGACGAATATCTAAGTGCCAACAAAGGAAGTTACGCATCTAGATATGGCGCACAATATCCTTGGTACAATCGGATTGATATGAGAATCATGCAAGACATTAATTTCAAGGTCAAAGATAAGAAGCAGACTTTGCAGTTTAGTTTAGATATTATGAATTTACCGAATTTGATAAACTCAGCTTGGGGTGTTCAGAAGCAACTTGCAATTGGTGGATTGTCAAACAATAACAATGTTTTGAGAACATCTACAGGCACTTCTACTCCAACCTATACATTGAATCATGATAGTAACTTCAACTTATTGGATTATAGCCGAACATTTATCAATAATAATGCTGTATTTAGCACTTGGAATATGCAATTTGGAGCTAGATATATCTTCTAATTTGTTTTTTATTCTTTAAATATGAATCCCTTTGCATTTGCAAAGGGATTTTTTTTGATTATAATTTAATGGAATTCAAATTCCATGGTATCCCAATGGTATGACTCAATTACCTTGATAAAAACGGAACATAGCTTTTTCGACCTATTCTTGACAACTTGGCATAAATTGAACGATCTTATTTGCTATTTAACTGACAGAATGTTGTTGTTTTTGATTGGTACAGCAGTTGAAAGTATAATTGTAAGGCTCTTATTTATTTTTAGAACCTGACGTCATAATTAAATGCAAAACAATGGATATTAAAAAATATACAATCAAAACACAAGAGCTCATTCAAAAGGCTCAGTCATTGGCCACTGAAAATTCGAATCAAGCCATCGAAACACAACATATAGTGGATGTGATATTATCAGATGAGGACAATCTAGTGCTTCACGCTATTAAAAAGATAGGAATTACTACTGATTTAATTCAGCGAAAAATGAAAGAGGCTATTTCTAAATTGCCAAAAGTTACTGGAGTCGAACACGGCCAGTATCTTGGAAAACATGCCCAAGCTGCCGCTATAAAAAGCGAATCCTTGATGAAAGAGTTTCAGGATAGCTTTGTGAGCCCAGAGAGTCTCTTTTTAGCTATTTTGATGCAGAACGATGAAACCTCTCGAATCCTAAAAGAAAATGGAATCAAGGAGTCAGAGTTTAAAAAAGCAATAATTGAGCTAAGGGGTAGCCGAAAATCTGATTCAGACACTTCAGAAATGACTTTTGATGCTCTTGGAAAATATGCTATCAACCTCAATAGTCAAGCGGAAAAAGGCAAACTAGATCCTGTTATTGGACGTGATGAGGAAATTCGAAGGGTTCTGCATATTCTTTCTCGCAAAACGAAAAACAATCCAATGCTAATTGGTGAACCTGGAGTAGGTAAAACAGCTATAGCCGAAGGAATAGCAAAGCGTATCGTGAATGGTGATGTTCCTGAGAATCTTTTAGACCTTAAAATATTTTCATTAGATATGGGTGCCCTCATTGCTGGGGCAAAATATAAAGGAGAGTTTGAAGAACGATTGAAAGCTGTGGTCAAAGAAGTGACAGATAGTGAAGGTAAAATCGTTTTATTCATTGATGAAATCCATACACTCATTGGAGCAGGAAAATCAGATGGAGCCATGGATGCTGCCAATATTCTCAAGCCATCTCTTGCAAGAGGGGAGTTGAGATCTATTGGTGCCACGACATTGGACGAATATCAAAAGTATTTCGAAAAAGACAAGGCAATGGAACGTCGATTTCAAAAAGTAATGATTCTGGAACCAACCGAGGAAGATGCTATCTCCATCATGCGTGGTTTGAAAGAACGATACGAACGCTATCATAATGTTGAGATTCTAGATGAGGCTATAATAGCATCAGTGCAGCTTTCACAAAGATATATTACGGACAGATTTTTGCCCGACAAGGCGATAGATTTGATAGATGAAGCGGCAGCAAAAATGAGATTGGAGATCAATTCTGTCCCTGAGGAGCTAGATGAACTCAATCGAAAAGTCATGCAGTTAGAAATAGAACGCGAGGCTATTCGAAAAGAAAATGATACAATCAAGCTTAAAAATCTTGAAAATCAGCTTGCTTTGTTGAATAATGAGCGAGCCATATTTAAGGAGAAATGGGATACAGAAAAGGCTGTTGTGGATCGCATTCAGGATGCTAAATCCAAAATGGAAAACTATAAGCTAGAAGCAGAGCAACAAGAAAGAACTGGAAACTTTGCACGTGTCGCTGAAATTCGCTACGGGTTGATTGCAAATCTTCAACAGGAAATAGATCTCGCTGAGGTTGAACTAGTATCTAAGAGTGGGGAAAAAAAGCTGATGAAAGAGTCCGTTGGTGCAGAGGATATCGCAGAAATTGTGAGCAAATGGACTGGTGTTCCAGTCCAAAGTATGTTACAATCAGAAAAAGATAAGCTACTGCATCTCGAAGATGAACTTCGCAAACGAGTTGTAGGTCAGGAAGAGGCTGTTGAGGTTGTTGCAAATGCTATTTTGAGGTCAAGAGCTGGACTGCAGAATCCAAATCGTCCCATCGGGTCATTTCTATTTCTAGGAAGCACAGGTGTAGGGAAGACTGAATTGGCAAAAGCACTCGCAGAGTATCTTTTTGATGATGAGAACGCATATATTCGAATAGATATGAGCGAATATAGCGAGAAACATAGCGTAAGCAGACTAGTAGGTGCGCCTCCAGGATACATCGGATATGAGGAAGGTGGACAGCTCACTGAAGCTGTACGTCGAAGACCTTATTCTGTAGTTCTTCTCGACGAAATCGAGAAGGCTCATCCTGATACCTATAATATTTTATTGCAGATGTTGGATGATGGGCGACTGACCGATAACAAAGGTCGTTTGATCAATTTCAAGAATACGATTATCATTATGACTTCCAATATGGGTTCTGACCTGATTATGTCAGAATTTCAAGATGTTGAAGAAAAGAACATGGTGAATGTGGCAGTGGTTGTAAAACAGAAATTGATCAATCATGTCAAGACACTCATCAAGCCTGAATTTATAAATAGAATAGATGACATCGTCTTATTTTTACCGCTTTCACGATCTGTGATTTCAAAGATCGTAGCCATTCAACTACAGGGCACAGCTGATCTCATTGAGAAACAGGGATATCTTTTTGAAATTAAGCCAAATGTTATTGACTATTTGACTGATCATGGGTATGATGCAGAATATGGTGCTAGGCCTCTGAAGAGGATTGTTCAGCGAGAAATTACGAATCTGATATCCAAGAAAATCATAGCAGGTGAATTCTACAAAGGTGATAGGATCGTTGTAGATGCGATTGATGATTTGATTGCGATATATAAAGGTTAAATAATGTTATAAACAAAAAATGCTTCCAGATCTCTGGAAGCATTTTTTGTTTGAATGATTTTTTTAATTACTCGCCTAAGGAGAACGTAACGGGTACATCATAATAAACCCGAACTGCTTGGCCTGCTTGTTTTCCTGCTCGCCATTTTGGCATTCCTCTTATGACACGTAGGGCTTCGTCTTCACATCCACCTTTGAGTCCTTTGGTTACCTTCGCTCCTGAAACGGATCCATCTGGTTCTACGACGAAGTTGATCATTACAGTACCTTCAATCTCATTTTCCTGAGCGTAGGCTGGATATTTAATATTTCTTGATAAATAAGCCATTAATGCATCTTCACCTCCTGGAAATTCAGGCATTTGTTCTACAAAGTTGAACGGCTCCTGATTCTTAGGTGCCTCAGTACCATTTCCTGGATCCTCAAATTCTAAATCTGCGGCATTTGTAGTTCCTTCGACTGTTTTTGAAGCAATAGCTGCTTTATCTTTGTTGATCTCTTCATTCGTTTTCATTTCTTCTTCGGGTGCCACTTCTACAACCTTTGGCGGAACGAATTGAATGGTAGATTTTACAGGCGGTGGTGGCGGTGGTGGCGGTGGTGGTGGTGTAGACTTATCTTCGAGTGGCGGCGGAGCAGCAAGCTCAGTCACTTTTCGAATGGCCTTGTCCTCGGAGAATTTGATTTTGTCTTTCAATCGATCCCATACGATATAGCTCAAGGATAGAAGACATACACCCAACAAAAAATACATCAATGATTTCTTAAGATGCTTAGGGTACTCTTTTCTGAGAAAGTAAGCGCCATATCCTTTGTTCTTTCCTCTAAAGAGTAAATCGTCTAAAGAGCCATTTGAGGCTATAAAATTATCTATTTGTGCTTCCATTTCTCTGATTATTTAGCTTTTAACATTGCATTATCTACCAATTGCTTTTCAGGTGCAGAGATGTCCACGATGGCATAGAATTTAATGTCCGCGATATGCATCTCATCCAAAATGTCTACCATATTTCCATATACAGATGAGTCTACAGCTTTTATAAGAACGAGTGTTTTATTGTTTCCTTTCTTATCTATTCCCAGAGGAGCACCTAGAGCCTGAACAGCTTTCTTCTTATCTATAATCGCCTTTCGAATGCCATTTGTTTTATCAAATGTGGTCGCCTTGACTGCATCTGGGTTTGATGCCGCATCCTCAGGCTTTCCAAAATAATACAAGACGACATTTTTTGGAGCTAATAAGACTGTCATGACGACGTCATCATCTACTTTTGGTTGTTCTACGCTAGGATCAGGTTCCGAAGGTAATGCAATTTGCATAGCCTTTGGTTTTGATATTGTTGTGGTCAACATAAAGAAGGTGATCAAAAGAAACGCGAGATCTACCATTGCTGTTAAGTCGACCTTGGTGGACTGTTTCTTGGCTTTTCCTTTGCCGCCACCCGAGGGGTTTTCTGCTATTTCTGCCATTATTTATTTCTCTTTACTAGGTTAATTTTCTTTTGTAAGTTCAATTTTAGTCTTTGGCTCCCATCGTGGTAAGAAGGCTAAAGCGATCCACACCTTGATTTTGAAGCGTCTTCATGACCTTTCTTATAACGGCATATGGTGCTTTGGCATCTGCCTTCACTACCACACTTGCTTTAGAATTAGCCCGACGAGCGTTCATGATCCAGTCTTTTAGCTCATTGGAAGGTGCGTTGGATGTATCCACTGCGATACCTTCTGTCTTTGTTACGAGATCTTTTTTTGTAGTGGCGTCACTAGAAAGATATTTAGGTAAATCTTTTATTCCAACAGGAAGTACACCGCCGTTGATGAAATCTGACTTGGATTTCGCATCAAGTTTGAGATTGAATTGCGAAGTCATTCCATCGAGCCATAGTGCTCGACTATTATCCGCATTGTCCATTCCAATAAAAACACGTCCTGGTTTGTCGATAAGAATCGTAATAATATTGATATCTGGAACGGGTAATTCTACAATAGATGAAGGCGTCATAACCTCGACTGGTTCCTGAGGTTTCGCTTTGGCCGTCAAGACGAAAAAGGTCAATAGTAGAAACGCTACATCACACATCGCAGTCATATCTAGCGATACGGATCCTTTTTTTATGTGAATTTTTGGCATTTTATTGCAATTAAGTGATGAATAAATTCAATTATATAAAGGATTTCTTATTTGCCTCTTGAAGCAAATGATTGAGAAATCAAGAATTGTGATTCATCCATCTTATAAGTCATTCCATCTATTTTAGTAGAGAAATAATTATATGCAATGATAGCAAAAAATGAGGTAGATATACCTAAGGCAGTATTGATCAAGGCTTCAGAAATACCAGTCGCAAGTGCAGTCTGATCTGGAGCTCCTGCAGCTGCTAGAGCCTTAAATGAGTTAATCATACCAATTACAGTTCCAATAAGACCAAGTAGAGTTGCAATAGAAGCTAAGGTAGATAAAATACTCATGTTTTTCTGAAGCATAGGAAGCTCTAAAGCTGTTGTCTCTTCCATTTCTTTCTGTATTTTCAATATTTTCTGCTCACCACTTAGTTCTTTGGTAGAAGACATGTTCTCAAAAGCATCTACACCAGCCAAGGTTACGTTTGCTATAGTACCTTTTTGGGCATGACATAAATTTCGAGCTTCCTCGATATCATTCGACTCAAGTGAGTTAGTAATTTTTTTCAAGAAACCATCGACATCTGATCCTCCTGCGGCTTTACCGAGAGATAAATATCTTTCTATTGAAAAAACACACATTGAAATAAATAGCGTTAAAAGTATTGGTACAATAAAACCTCCTGCATACATCATTCCTAAGAGATTTCCTGGAATAGCATGTCCGTGTTCATCCACATTGGATGAGGAGCCAAGCACAAATTTGTAGATGAGAATAGAGATAATAAAAACAATGACAAACACCACGATGTTTGATACTGGAAGAACGCTTCCTTTTTCTTTTTGTGTACTCATTTTGAAGTTATTTTAATTTTTGGTTTTTTAAATTGATACGATGACAAAGATATATTTTTTCAATTATTCAAAAGAAATAATAATGATGATAGAACGCAATTAACAAAACAATAATATGAAGAGCATTATTTTTTTCGTTTTTTTAATCTTTCCTCAATAAAACACCAGAATTATAAGACGGAAGATTATATTAAAAAAATATACGATAGACTTAAAACAAACCTTGAATAACAAGTAAAATTTCGGACGGAAACAATCCGAGAGCAAGCAGGCAAACGATACAAACTATAATGGTGATCTGTAAAGATGAGGATGCTTTGAATTCAGACTCGGGACTAGGTTCAAATAGGAATACTCTATTGATCATTTTGAGATAATAAGCTATACCAACCGCCGAGGCCATTAAAGCAAAGATAAAACTGATCTTATAATCAGGCAAAAGAAGCAATTTTGAGACCACATTCCATTTCGCGATAAATCCGCCCGTAAGTGGAATTCCTGCCATTGACAATATGGCAAATGTAAACCCAAGTGCAGACAGCTTACTATGACGATAAAGACCATTCAAGGTGTCAAAACTCAGTTCTTCTTGTTCAGAAAAGTTGTTTAGAATAACAAATACAAGAATACTAGCGACCGAATAGGCAAGAAGGTAAAAGGTAACAGCTGCAGCATTTTGCCCTAAAACTGCGATCATCAATCCCAAGACAAGAAACGATGCGTGCGAAATACTCGAATAGGCCATTAGTCGCTTCGGATTCTTCTGAACCAAACCTAGAATGCTACTAACAATAAGAGAGATACATATCACAATCATCGTATAGGGCATCCAGACTTTGGACTGATATCCAAAGAAACCAACCATCAAATAAAGAAGTGCAATCGTTGTGGCAATTTTTACAATAATGGACATAAATCCGGTAATAATTGTTGGACTACCTTCATAAACGTCGGGAGACCAAAAATGAAAAGGAGCTAAAGCCATTTTGAAGAAAAGAGCGACGACAATAAATAATACTCCAATATGAAAATAATGGGGCATAAGAATGCCACTAGTTTGTTGTATTTCAACAATTCGGTCTATTGTGAATTCTCCGAAGGTGCCATAGATCAGAGCAATTCCAAACAATAAAAATGCGGAACTGAAGGAACCTAAAATGAAGTATTTCAATCCGGCTTCAAGTGAAAATCGATTGTCCTTATTGCTAGCAGCCAATACATAGAGCGGAATTGATAAAATCTCAATGCCAAGAAATAGAGTCACCAAACTAGTCATCCCCACCATGAGGATAGCCCCACACAAGCTAAAAAGCATCAATGAGTATATACTTGAACTTTTATTTGAATTGAAATTGGAGTTGAGGATGAGAAAAAATGCCGAAAATAGAATTAAAAATGTCATAAAAATGGTCAATGGTGCCCAAACGAAGAATGCTCCAAATTTTAAAGAAAACTGAAACTTCAAAAAGATAGATCCTAGAGCTGTAAGAAGGCCTCCTAGTGAAATCCATTTAGAGATATCGCGCTTTTCGTAGAAGCTCGAAAACATCACCAAAATTCCAGTGAGGAAAAGTATGAGTACTGCCAGCATATTGTTGTTATATTACTTTTTAATTTCAATTAAATTTATCAAATATTGCGCCGTTGAAGCCGTCATATCCATCAAATATTGTGGAAACAATCCTAATGCCAAAACCAAAACACATATCAAACCAAGTGCATACAAATGAACCGAATTGATTGGCTTCATTTGAGAAACAGCAGTAGATTCTTCACCAAAGAACGCCAATTGGAAAACCCTCAACATGTATGCTGCTCCGATAATAATCGAAAGCCCAACGATAACACCAATGATTGGGTTGTACAAATAGATACTAAACAATAGGAGCATTTCGCCCGGAAAACCATTTGTTAAAGGGACCGCTATAGACCCTAAAATAATTATAAAAGATAGAATAGCAAAAGCAGGTGCCTTCGTTGCTATGCCACCCAGTTCACTTAGTTGTCTGCTACCTGTTGTCTGTTCGATGATATCAATCATATAGAAAATTCCTACAATATTGATTCCGTGAACGACCATTTGAAAGGCAGCGCCTTGAAAACCAAATACTTTCATCACCAAAATCCCTGTGGCTATCATTCCTACGTGAGATAGTGATGAGAATGCCGCTATGAGCTTTAGGTCATTTCTTCTAAGGGCTATAAATGCCCCATACAAAATACCAATGGATGATAGGATTACAAAAACAAGAGTCAAACTAGCGGGACTATCATTCTGAAATGGCATAAACCATTTGAATAATCCAAACAATCCCATTTTAAGCATTATACCCGAGAGGAGAATCGTTCCTTCGCTAGGTGATTTGCGGTATGTGTCGGCCTGCCATGAATGCAAAGGAAAAATTGGAATTTTAACGCCAAAACCGATGAAAAGTAGAATGGAATAGTAAATCGTATATTCTCCATTCATACTAACGGGTATGAGCGATTTGATATCTAAAGAATCAACCTTGGCATCGCATAAAATTAAAATAAAGGCCGCTAGAATACAAAGGCTACCAACAAAGGTCATAATGAAAAAACGAGTAAACGTTTTTTGAATTTCATCACCTTGACCCCATTTGAAGACGATAAAGTAAATTGGTATAAGGGCTAATTCCCAGAAGAAATAAAACAATAATGCATTCATACTGCTGAAAACACCAAGAAGTGCAAACTGCATCAAGAATACCAACCCATAAAAACTAGCGTCATATTCTTTGTCCCAAGACATCAAACTAACAAATAAAACTACAAAATTGGTCAATAAGACCATTGAAAATCCAAGCCCATCAACACCAACATAGAAACTGCCACCGAGATCGTTTAAGAATTCGTGAAAATAAACAAAATTAAAGTCCTTGGAAACGTCATACTTGGCCAATAATGAGCAAGTGAAAAGAAAAAAAGTGGCAGAAAAAGCCAAAGAGAACTCTTTAATAAACTTTTTCGGGACGAAAAAAGCTAAAATAGAAACGAATAGAGTAACTGTTAATAATATTTCCACGGCAATATGTTATCTGATGATATTTATAAGATAAAAATAAGGATAGTCAATAAGGATAAAACACCCACTGTGATATAAACCAAATAATATTCTACATTTCCATTTTGAAGAATTCGGAGGATCTGACCTAAGCTAAAAAGAAATCTGCTACTACCAAAAAAGATTGGTTGTACGAGCTTGGTTTCTACAAAGAAAAATAATTGGTCGGATATATTTTCAAATGGTTTTACGACTAACCAGTGATAGAATTCATCAACATAAAACTTATTTTCACCCCAAAGTGAAAATCCAGTTCTATTCGTTGTTTCCGTTTTTGCTATTTTGAAATGATTGAAAGCAAACCATCCCAATATGAGAACGAGCAAAACGGCTATCCCCATGAGCGTCCACTCCACGTTGTGGCTTAGGTGACTCTCGTGAGTTGGTATGGTCTTCAAAGAAAAAATTTGATTGTACC
>CANHJR010000014.1 GCA_947461165.1 Saprospirales bacterium
AGTTTATTTTAATCAAATCAGAAAAACAAGAACCCTATAAAATTGACTCTGACATTGGTGGATTAAGTTACAATGTTGGTGTTCTAAGTGATGGGACAATAGTAAGTGAAAATGAAAGGTTGAACGGTTATGCAATAATAAAAGGTGAAACAATCGATTTACACGAACATGGTATCGAACCTCGTATAAGAGATGACGAATCACATTGGGTATTTCTCGTTTCAGATTATCACAAGGCTGGGTTTAATGCAGACGAAACAATTGGATTTTGTGAAAAACTTGACTCTGGTGAAATTGAAGTAAACCAAGAAAATATTTTAAAATTTTTAAGGTCGCTAAGAAATAATCCAATTATAATTAGAAACAGATGATGAAAGCACGATTGCCTAACAGCACCTACCCAGAAACCGGGGTTTCGTGCTCCAAAGACAGTTCAGTTCACAATCAAACATTAGTTTTTCAAATCAAGTTTTGTGGTAAAAGTCCCGCCCTTCGAGTAGCTGCGAAACGCGTCCTAAAATAACGCGCGACGGCGTTAAAATAAATTGAAAAAGGGTGTCGAAAGTTTGTATATTCTCCGATCCTTATCGTCAACCAATATATTTTTTGACTAGGATTCGTTTTCGTTTTTTGTAGCTTTGCTTACTTTCTACGATCACACGAATCCCTTGGAATGAAAAAAATTATAGTAGCCGGAAATTGGAAGATGAACAAGACCTATCTTGAGGCCAAGCAATTCATCGCGCAGATGAATCAAAAATCTTCTTTCGGCACGGAAGTCATTCTTGGTGTCCCCGCTTTGTATTCGGATACGCTCTATGCCAATAATCAAAAAGAGAATGTACATATCGCACTCCAGAATTGCAGTGATCAAAGCGAAGGAGCCTTTACGGGGGAAATTTCGGCGCGAATGATTGCCTCACTCGCTGTCAAATATTGTATCGTAGGTCATTCTGAAAGACGAACCATCTATGGTGAAACGGATGATTTGGTCAATGCCAAAGTCAAACAATTACTGGACAGCAACGTGCGCCCGATTTTTTGCCTAGGAGAAACCTTGTCTGAGCGAGAATTAGATCAAACGTTTTCGATTGTCGAGCGACAATTGACCCTTGGATTGCAAGACCTGAGCAATGAAGATGTTTCAAATATTGTCATCGCATACGAACCCGTATGGGCCATTGGCACCGGAATAACAGCGTCCAAAGAGCAGGCAGAAGAGGTACACGCCTTTACAGCCAACTATTTGAAAGAAAAGTATGGGTCTCCATTAGCATCTACTATTCCGATTCTCTACGGTGGCTCTTGCAACGAGAAGAATGCCTTGGAATTATTTTCACAACCAAATATCTGGGGTGGGTTGATAGGAGGTGCGAGTCTTCAATTTGAAGTTTTTGAAAACATCATAGATATTGCTGAGAAGCTGAACAATGGGAGATAGAAAGAAAATAATTTGCCTCGTCGGCTCGCTCAATCAAACAAAGCAGCTGCACC
Organism: Saprospirales bacterium; assembly: GCA_947461165.1. Lineage (GTDB taxonomy): Bacteria > Bacteroidota > Bacteroidia > Chitinophagales > JADJOU01 > CHPMRC01. The sequence continues at coordinate 1,495 of CANHJR010000014.1, forward strand.
AGATTAGTAATTATCTGAAGGATGATTTTGACATCTATTTTACTCAAATATTTGGGGATGGAATGTTTTTGAAAATGGTCGCAGAAAGCGGTATTGTAGACAATACGGTTTTTGGTCGCAATAGCTCATTTACAATAAATTCAAGAGACTATATCGAATCAAACAACCTCCAATATGATTATCGAGCCAATTCTCGTGGAATCAATTATGATTTAGCATTATTGAGCACGGACATGATTGTTCCAAAGGAATTCAGAAAAATCAAAACAATCTGGGTACAAGAAGGAATGATCGACAAGCTTGGCAATATGAGCCGTCTGGTCAAGAAGGTAGGATTGCCAGAATTCTTTACAGGAGACACTTCTCTCAATGGCACTTCAAATCAAGCAGATATCTATTGCTCTATGAGTTTTGGATACAAGGATTATTTCTCGCAGTGGGGAACTAAAAAAGAAAAAATTCTGGTAACGGGTGTTCCAAATTTCGACAATATCGCTGAGTTTAAAAATGACAGTTATCACGAATCGGGTTTCATCCTGATTGCTACATCGGATATCCGAGAATTGGGAGGCAATGAAAATCGAACAGATTTTTTTGAAAAATGTGCCAAAATAGCCAATGGAAGAAAAGTAATCTACAAACCACATCCAAATGAAAGTAGAGAGCGTGTCACAAAAGAATTGATGCATGTCATACCAAATGCAGAGATTATATACAAGCCTATTTTAGATACACTCATAGCACACTGTGACACCCTTATAACCCAGTGGTCCTCGAGTGTATATGTCGGTCTTGTTCTAGGCAAGACGGTCTATTCGTATTTCCCGATGGAGGAGTTAGAAGCCAAAAAACCAATACAAAATGGGGGGAAAAGTGCAGAAATTATTGCAAACATCGCACGAGAGTTTATAAATCATGAAGGGGAGAAGTCTGATTTCATCTCACAATCTACGTTCGCTAAATCCTTGTTATGATCAGAAAGATGACCATCGTTCAGGCGCGAATGAGTTCGACGAGATTGCCAGGAAAGATCATGAAGGAAATTCTAGGCAAGACGGTTCTCGAACTGCAATTGGAAAGAATGTCCTTGGCCAAGAATCTTGGTCAGATCGTTGTTGCAATATCAGAGAATAAGGCAGATGATATGCTGCAAAAACACTGTCAAGAGTTGGGATACGAGGTTTTTCGTGGCAGTGAGAATGACCTGCTTTCGCGTCATTATCATTGTGCTTTGCAATATGGAGCTAACATTGTTGCGAAAATTCCTTCGGATTGTCCATTGATAGATCCATCGGTCATTGATCGCGTTTTCCATCATTTTGAAAATCAAAATTCTGACTACGTTTCTAACCTGCATCCGGCGACATATCCCGATGGCAATGACTGTGAGGTCTTTCGCTTTGAAGCATTAGAGAGGGCATATCGAGAAGCAGAAAGACCGCTAGAGCGCGAACATACGACGCCATATTTTTGGGAGAACCCCGATACGTTTAGTATTTCAAATTTGACCTGGGAATCAGGCTTGGACTATTCGATGTCGCATCGATTTACTATAGACTATATGGAGGATTTTGAATTTATCAAATCAGTTTACGAGGAGCTATATCCTCTCAATCCTCAATTTTCAATGAATGACATTTTGGATCTATTAGATCGAAAGCCAGAAATATATCAGATCAATTCAACATATGCTGGAGTCAATTGGTATCGAAATCATCTGGACGAATTGGCAACAATCGATGAAAAAATGACCAAAAAACGATAGTCATCTTGAACGATAATCGGTTGCAAATGGATCCTATTTTTCATCAGTTCAAGGCGGATATTTCTCCAATTGATTTGCCTGAGAAATTCACTTTTCCATTCAATTATATTCCGCACCCACTGAGCAATATTGCGATGGCGGAGCTACAAGAATTTATTAAAGTAAATGTAGAGCCGACCTATAGCTTTGGAATGAACAATAGCGATGGCTTTGGCAAAATGTTTGGTGTCTTAGTGGTAAAGAATTTAGAGAACGAACTTGGCTTTTTAGCAGCATTTTCTGGCAAATTGTTTGATCGAAATGAATGGAACGGCTTCGTGCCTCCAGTCTATGACATGCTGACCGAAGAGGGATTTTATAAAAAAGGTGAGATCGAAATACACAAAGTGACCAATGCCATAGAAGCAATAGATGGATCCTCGGAGCTTCAAAATTTGAAAAACGAACTTAGTATACTGCTCAGAGATTCGATCGAGGAGATAGAATCATTGAAGACACTCAAGTCAGAGGCAAAAATTCGCAGACTTCACTTACGACAAGAAAATCAAGCAATACTATCCGCGGAGGATTTGATAGCATTTGAAAAAACGTTGGACAATGAAAGCCAGCATTTTCACTATGAAATCAAGCGACTTCGAACAACTTGGAAGCAAAAAATAGAAACAAAACAAATCGAAATCAATCGTTTTCTAGATCAAATTCAGACTTTAAAACAAAAACGAAAATCAATGTCAAAAGCATTGCAGGACCGACTTTTCGATTCATACGTGTTTTCAGATGCCAATGGACTACGAAAGTCGCTTTTGGAAATCTTTCAATTATCGAATGGCGATATCCCACCTTCAGGAGCTGGAGAGTGTGCCGCCCCCAAACTGCTGGAATTTGCTTTTCAGAATCAGTACACGCCTGTCGCGATGGCTGAATTCTGGTATGGTAAGTCGCCAAATAGTGAGATAAGAAAACACAAAATAGTTTACCCTTCATGTCGTAGCAAATGCCTCCCAATTCTATCGCATATGCTACAGGGACTCGATGTGGAGGAGAATAGAATGCTTATTCGATTGGCAGAAAATAAAGAGTTAGAAATAATTTATGAGGATGAGGATCTGTTGATCATCAATAAGCCGCACCATTTTTTATCCGTACCAGGAGGTCAAATACAAGATTCGGTGTATCAACGAGTCAAGGAGATTTATCCACTGGCTTCAGGACCATTGATCGTGCACCGCTTGGATATGTCCACCTCGGGCTTGCTGATTATAGCCTTAAACAAGCAAGCACATTATCATATTCAGCGCCAGTTTGAATCCAAAACAATTCAGAAACGATATGTTGCGGTATTGGATGGAAAGCTAGAAGAAAATTCCGGTGAAATCAATCTCCCTATTCGTGTAGACCTCGATGATAGACCAAGACAATTGGTGGATTATGAATACGGAAAGCCAGCACATACCTTTTGGGAAAAAATTTCTGAAACAGAAACGGAAACACGCGTCTATTTCTATCCTATTTCTGGACGGACACATCAATTGAGAGTTCACTCATCACATCCTTCCGGTCTCAATATCCCAATAAAGGGTGACGATCTCTATGGTATTCGAAGCGATAGAATGTACCTTCACGCCGAGCGGATTGAATTTAATCATCCAACAACCAATGAAAGGATCATTTTTGAAAAAGCCGCAGGTTTTTAAGGTATAGTCTTCGCAAAGTTGATGGTATAGCGTTGGAACGAATCGAGCGAAAAAAAAGCTGCCCGATTTGGACAGCCTTTGCCTTATTTATGGATTTGAAGAGATTAGTTCTTTCTAAATTCTCTTCTTTTCTTGCGAATTTCAGTCATTTTTACATCTTGCTGGTCATTTAAGATCTCATCCACTTTTGCTTTGTCTTTTTGATTAGCTTCTTTTCGAGCTTCTTTGCTCATTGCTTTCCGCGCCTCCTTGTTGGCTTTTCTTTCTTTGTGAATTTCTTTCATTTTTGCTTTTTGCTCATCTGAAAGATTCAAGTCTTTTCTCATTTTTTTGAGTTCTTGTTTTTCTTCTGCCGATATTTTTGAACCCGCAGGTGCAGGATTGTTTTGCGCTACCGCTGAGTTGACCGCCAAGGCTATGATCGCCAATTTTAAAATATTTTTCATATAATAAGGTTTAAATTGTTCAACTCTTTGAATCAAAACAGGCGTCTTTGGTTTAAAATTATTTAAAACTTTAATTCAATAGAAAGCGGACAATGATCGCTTTGTTTGGCATCGGGATAGATATTCGCGCTTGCTAGATTTTCTTTCAGCGATTCCGAAATAGAAATATAATCTATTCTCCAGCCTTTATTTTCAAGTCGAACACTAGGGAATCGCATAGTCCACCATGTATAGGCGCCTGTTTGATCTGGATGCAAATATCGATAACTATCGACCATGCCAGACTCAAACCATTTGGTCATCCAAGCCCTTTCTTCTGGCAAAAATCCGGAGGTCTTTTGGTTTGTCTTTGGACTATGGATATCGATATCAGTATGCGCAATATTGTAATCACCAAGTACGACTAGATTTGGATGTTTTTGCTTTAATTCGGTTATAAATTTAAAATAGGTATCTAGAAATTCATACTTCAAATCCTGTCTGATATCTCCGCTGGTTCCCGATGGGAAATAGGTGTTTATCACCGAGAATTGATCAAAGTGAGCCATGATTGTTCGACCTTCATTGTCAAAAAAGGCGTCTTTCATGCCAATTTCAATAGCGTTAGGCGTCTTTTTGGTCAAAATCCCAACACCACTATACCCTTTTTTGGCAGCACTAGCCCAATAACATTGATAGCCAAGATTTTGAAAGATTTCTTCGTCAATATCTTCTTGATTTGCTTTTATTTCTTGAAAACAAATGATGTCTGGGTTTTCCGATTGGATAAATGCGACCAAATCTTTTTTGATTGCCGCTCGAATTCCATTGACATTATATGATATTATTTTCATTTCTTGATTCCTTTTACTCAAACAAAAATACGCGAATTCATGTTTCACGCAGATAATTTGATGGAGGTAATTCACATATTTTATATCTAGAAATAATTGTACATTTGTATCTTGTCAATTAATATAGACACAAAAAACATTTCATTCGCATAGATGCAAGATATAATTCAGCTACTTCCTGATCATATTTCGAACCAAATCGCAGCTAGCGAGGTGATTCAGCAACCTGCCAGTGCGATCAAGGAAATGGTAGAAAACGCCATCGACGCCAAGGCTACAAAAATTGTCATTATCCTAAAAGATGCTGGAAGAACATTGATACAAGTCAATGATAATGGAATTGGAATGAGCAGAACGGATGCTCGAATGTGCTTTGAGAAGCACGCTACTTCCAAAATTCGACATTTTGATGATTTGTTTCGCCTCAGCACGAATGGATTTCGCGGAGAAGCCTTAGCTTCCATAGCTGCAATTGCACATATAGAACTGAAAACAAAGCGGGCAATCGATGAAGTCGGAACGAGTATCGTCATAGCTGACAGTAAAGTGATATCCCAGGAACCCGTCAGTATGCAAGAGGGGACTCAGATTTTGATGAAGAATCTTTTTTACAATGTGCCAGCACGACGCAATTTTTTGAAGACGGACCAAGTAGAGATGAAAACCAATTTAGCTGAATTCTCAAAGCTAGCAATCGTCAATCCAAGTATAGATTTTACATTATTCCACAATAATGTCGAGCTTTATCGTCTCCTACCATCCAATCAACAACAGCGAATTATCGAGGTTCTTGGCAAAAAAACACAAGGCACCTTGGTTCCAATCATGGAAGAAAGCGATATCATCAAGGTCTCTGGATATGTATGCAAGCCGATGGCGGCGCATAGCCGAACAAGATCCCAACAGTATATTTTTGTCAATCGGCGATATGTCAAAAATCCATATATCCAATCAGCAATATTTGGGGCATATCGAGAGATGATTGCGGTAGGAGATTACCCTTATTATGTCGTTTTTATTGATATAGATCCAAAACTTATAGATATCAATGTGCATCCAGCAAAGACAGAAGTGAAGTTCGAGGATGAGCAATTGGTCTATGGATTTGTCCAGGCTGCTGTGAGACGCTCATTGACTCAGTTCAATCTGGCACCTTCCTTGGATTTCAATACAGATCGACATTTCAATGATCTCGATGCAGTGGCAAATCCTGGTGCTATTCGAAAGCAAAACATCCTCATCGAGAACTCCAGTTTAGTACCGAATGGGCGCACAGGTCTTTCTTTTACCAGACAGAACGAGCAAAACTGGCAAACAATCTTTGCACAATCACTGCAATCTGAATCGCAGACCGGTGAATTGCAAGGAATGCAGACAACTCCAGTAGAAATGTTTACCAATGAGGAAGTAAGTCAGGCAATAGTCTGCTCTGGCAAACCGATTCAGATTTTAAGCAAATACATTCTTGTTCCGAGCAATATTGGACTGCTTGTTCTCGATCAGCGGAGGGCACACGAAAGAATTTTATATGACGAATTGATCAAATTGTCATTGAAGTCTTCCATCCCTTCACAGAGACTACTTTTTCCTATTGCTGTTGAATTTTCAATCCAAGATAGTTTCATCGTCGAAGAACTGCTCAATGATTTGAATCATTTAGGTTTTGATATCTCACCAATGGGAAATCAGGCTTTTGCCATTCAAGGAATCCCTTCTGATTTGAGCACAGGAGGTGAGCGAGAATTGTTGATTGATCTTGTAGAAAATTTTAAAAACAATTTTAAAGCAAAGCAATCCAAGAAAGAAACCATTCTCATATCCATCTGCAAAGTCTCAAGCATTAAAAAAAATCAAGTGCTAAATGAGTCTGAAATTCAATTTATAGCTGATAATATTTTTCATAGAGAAAATTATTATACCACACCGAGCAACAAACCAATTTTTTACAGCATCAATTATCAAGACATTGAACGCCACTTTAACTAAAAAACCATGAATAGATTAACCCCAGCGCTAAAACTAATTTTGTTCATCAATCTGCTCGTTTTTGCCTTGATTTTTTTTAAATTATTGCCTGGCGGACTTTTGGCGTTATATTACCCTACGATGTCTGAGTTCCAGCCCTATCAGGTCATTTCCAGTTTTTTTACCCATTTTGAGATTTGGCATCTAGCCTTTAATATGATGTCATTATACTCCATTGGCTCGATGCTAGAATATCGATGGAAGTCTCCACGTTTTTTAAACTTTTACTTACTTTGTGGAATAGGCGGAGGCTTGTTTTATCTTCTTACAAAATATATTATGTCCTTGGCTGGGGCTGATCCAAGTTCGATATGTATAGGCGCATCAGGAGCCGTTTTTGGACTCTTCACTGCCATGGCCATGATTTATCCAGACATGGAGTTTATGTTGTTCTTTATTCCATTCCCTATCAAAGCGCGAAAACTATGGTTGGGCCTAGTGGGGATTGATATCTTTTTCGGATTGATCAATTTGTCTAATGATAATATTGGACACTGGGCACATATCGGTGGAGTCATTTCAGCGTTAATACTCTTGAAATTTTATCTAAAAGAACGAATCTCTATTTTTTGAAACGAGCCAACCCTAATTTTATCATTCGATTGTTTCGGAAAACCAAGTCTGGGGTTATCCTTGGTCTGAATGTATTATTCTTACTCAGTATTCTTTCCAATATGGTCCCGCCGTCCAAAACAGCGTTGTTAGCACCTTTTGGTTTTATCATTGTTCCTATGGTGGTTATTCATACCGCCTTGTTTTTACTATATTTCCGCAGCAAGATAATGGTATCCGTTATCGCTCTTGGATTATTGATTTTTTCCTCAAAATTTGTCCCCTCTACATTCAATCTGCGAGCCTCTTCAGAAGACAGAGGTATCCGGGTGATGACTTGGAATGTCAAAAACTTTGATTTGTATAATTGGACAAAGAATAAGTACACCCGAGCAAAAATGATTGAAAAAATCGACTCCGTTGACGCGGATATTATTTGTTTTCAAGAGTTTTATACAAATGACTTCGAATTCAATAACATCAAATCAATCAAGAAACTTGGCTACTCCTATTATGCATTTTATCCAGCTTACACCCAGCCATCGGGAAATCGCTGGGGGTTAGCAATTTTTTCAAAGTACCCGATCAAAAAGCAGAAAACAATAGCATTGCACAAGTCCAAAAACAAAATGAATGTTGGTGCATTTGCCGAAATAGATGTGAAAGGCAGGATATATCGCGTCTTCAATGCTCATTTCCAATCTATCCATTTTGACTATAAGGATTACAATTACCTTTCTGATGTCGAAAGAAAACCGGGAATGTTTAATTATTTGCAATCCAAAGCTCTCTTGAGAAAAATATTGCCATCATACGTTCAAAGAGAATCTCAGGTTCTGAAGTTACTAGATAGAATAGGAGACAATCCTCAGACCATACTTTGTTGTGATCTCAATGATATTCCAAATTCATATGCGTATCACCTATTGTTGAGAAACTTAAATGATGCCTTTCTTGAACGTGGAAGTGGCTTTTCTAATACCATCAATATCGTATCTTCCCTTTTCCGAATTGATTATGTTTTTGCCTCAAAGGATGTCAAAATCTTAAATTACAAGCGATTGAAGACGGCTCTTTCTGATCACAATATGGTTGTGGTAGAGTTCGAATGAGTCCTTATTTGTCTTCGTAAATTTTTTTTTGAGAAGATTGAATCTTTTTTAAATTAAATTTGTCTTAGTAATATTAAAATACAACCTCAGCCGAAATGATCAAACGCATAATTCTAATTTTTCTTGTTTTTATTCAAATCCAGATTTTAGCACAGGACCCGTCGGAGATTATGAAAAAAAACTACCACGAGTTGAATGCGAGAAACATTCCAGCACAGCTCAATAGTGTGCGACTGACATACCAAATAAAATATAAAGAAAGACCTGCTACTTGGAGTCAAACAATGATAGAAGGGGTTGGTTATAAATCTGAAATACTCATCGATGGCAAGGTCGTTGAATCTGACTTCGCCTTGGTTCCCAATAAGACAAAATCTGTCAATTTATTGCCTTCTGACGTAGCTTCTATCAAACGAAAATCAAAGATTTATCCTCAAACCTATGGTGTGTCAGATACCAATCTCAATGAATCAATCACGACGAGACCGCTCGGAAATGAAGAAGTTGAAGGGGTCTTATGCAATTCGGTTATGACCATTGACCCGAAATTTCCAGACCTCGGCAATATCAGGTATAGCTTCCATCCTGAAACAAACATGTTGGTCAAAGAGGTGCAAACAATTATAAAAGATAATCAATCCACCGAAAACGAAACGATTTATTCTAGTTATGAAACATACGAAGAGAAATGGAAATTTCCCAATAAATTGAGAAATAAATACGGCGATTGTGAGTTGACGAAAGTAGAAATCAATCCCAAAATCACCTCCAAAGATTTAACACAACCTAAATTATAATACTATTTAAATTTAAAAAAATGAAAAAACGAGCACTTTATATTTTTGGCATAGTTGCTATGCAAATGATGACTTCTTGTGGATACAATGATATGGTTACCAAAAGAACCGAGGTCGACAAGCAATGGGGCAATGTACAATCCTCTTATCAAAGACGAGCAGACCTTATTCCAAACTTGGTCAATACGGTGAAAGGCGAAGCAAAATTCGAACAAGAAACGATCACCCAAGTAGTTGAAGCAAGATCGAGAGCGACAAGTATGAACATAGATCCTTCCAAATCTAGTCCGGAACAAATGATGAAATGGCAAGAGGCACAAGGACAGTTGAGTTCGGCACTTGGCAGACTTATAAGTATCACAGAGAACTATCCAAATCTTCAAGCAAATGCGGCTTTCCGCGAATTGACAGATCAGCTGGAAGGAACGGAGAATAGAATCAATGTCGAAAGAAACAAATACAACGAAGCCGTTGGAACCTTTAATGGCACGATTCAATCTATTCCCAACAATATCTATGCAGGTTGGTTTGGATTTTTGCCTAGAACATTTTTTGAGGCAGACAAATCGGCAATGAATGTTCCAAAAGTAGATTTCGGAGCAGACAAAAAATAACGTATCCAATTCGTATGCATTAATTACTAATAGAAAATGAGCAATTTCTTTTCGGATGAGTCTTCTCAAAAAATAGCTGCTGAAATCGCACGCGTGGAGCGACTCACAATCGGGGAGGTTCGGCTGCACTTCGAAGACTTCTGCGACTCCGATCCTCTTGAA
>CANHJR010000015.1 GCA_947461165.1 Saprospirales bacterium
TATAGCACAATCTCTAGATAGACTCAATTTGACAGTCAATTGGGGATATAATTATGAGTTTTCTGATCATATTGCTGTTGAGTCATTTTTTGGAACGGGAGTCTCGTTTGTCAAAGATATTCGAAATCAATATTATTATGATTTTACCTTATCAAAAAATATTGATACCAAGGTAACCTATACTCCAATGAGGGTTCACTTCGTAATGGGTGGACGTATTGTATTTTATTTCTAAATAATTTTGAGCAGAAAAATGAATGCTCTCAAATCACATACAATTACTTATTGTCTTTCACTGCCATATGCAGAGGAATCTTTTCCATTTGACCAAAAAACCTTAGTCGTCAAGGTCGGCGGTAAAATGTTTGCATTGACCGATGTTCTTGAGGACAACTGTAGCTTTAACTTGAAATGTGATCCAGAACGCGCAGAGGAGCTTCGAGCAACATATAACCATGTTCAGCCTGGATATCACATGTCTAAGATTCACTGGAATACCATAGAATATGACAACATGGAGATCAAATGGAACCTAATGAAAGACTTGATTGATCATTCATATGATTTGGTTTATCATTCTTTGACAAAATCAAAAAAAGAAGAGCTTAAATGAAATTAAGTTCTAAGATTTGGTTTTTTCATTAACTTTGTATAGTAAGAGAAAAAAAATAACATTTGTCTGGCGCCCAAATACCCTTAGAAATACTTTCGATAGCTACTAGTTTTGCTAGTAGAAGCGGGTACAATATTATATTGAAGGAGATAGGAGGATCTCGAAAGCTACAAATGATTATCGGTGCATCTGAAGCCCAAAGTATCGCCGTGGCACTTCAAAAAGTCGTTACCTCGCGCCCCATGACGCATTCGTTTCTACAAAATATTTTAATCGAATTTGGGTTAACGCTCAAAAATGTTCAAATCTATAGATATGAGGATGGAAACTATTTTGCATATACTGTATTGGAAGATAGTTTTGGAAATATCAAAAACATTGATTGTCGTCCTTCGGATGCTATTTGTTTAGCGCTCAAAATGGAAAAGCCCATTTTGGCATTTGAGGAATTGTTTGAAGAACAAAACATGAGCTATATAGAAAAGGCCAAAGCTAGTGTTGTAGACGAAGATTATAATAACTTATCTGTCATAGAAACCTCAAAATTGAAACACATGTTAGAGGATGCGATCAATAGAGAAAAATTTGAGATTGCAGAACTTATACAGCAAGAGTTAAACAAACGCTAGATTGTCGATTGTGAATTTTAACTATAATTTTTTCCTGCTATCATTGGCCGAATACGTTACTTTTATTCTTTCAAAATAGAAATCATGTCGATTAAGCTAAGACTAACAATAATGAATTTTTTCCAGTTTTTTCTCTGGGGATCGTGGTTAACGTCCATCGGTGTATACCTTGGAGACACCCTGCATTTTGAAGGCAGTCAAATTGGAGCAGTTTTTTCGACCTTGGGAATCGCTGCTGTGGTTATGCCCGGTCTTTTGGGAATTATTGCAGATAAGTATCTTAATGCAGAGAAGGTCTATGGAATTTGTCATTTGGTTGGTGGTTTGACCTTGGTTTGGGCATCACAGATTCAATCTCCTCAAGCCATGTTTACCGCAATGCTTATAAATTCATTGTTTTATATGCCAACAATATCACTTTGTTACTCGGTTTCGTATCATATTTTGGCTAAAGATCAAATGGATGTAGTCCAAGAGTTTCCAAATATCAGAGTTTGGGGAACGGTAGGGTTCATACTAGCCATGTGGATAGTAGATCTCCAAGGATGGACTGCTTCCAACACGCAGTTGCTATTGGGTGCAGCCTCATCTATCGTATTAGGTGTTTATGCCTTCACGCTACCTACCTGCGAGACAAACAAGGAGAAAACAAATAGTCTCGCTTCAGCAATGGGTTTGGACGCCCTCGTTTTATTTAAGAATACCAAGATGCTAATCTTTTTTATGTTTGCTATTTTACTAGGAGCAGCACTTCAGATTACAAATGCCTTTGGCCAGGTTTTCTTGGATCATTTTAAGAGTTTTCCAGAATATGCTGATACGTTTGGAGTCAAGCACCCCGGTATATTGATGTCAATTTCTCAAATCTCAGAAACATTATTTATTCTTGCTATTCCATTCTTTCTCAAAAAATTCGGCATCAAAAAAGTGATGCTTATCAGCATGATTGCTTGGGTTTTGAGATTTGGATTGTTTAGTATTGGTGATCCAGGAGCTGGATTACCGTTGTTGATACTTTCTATGATTGTTTATGGTATGGCATTTGATTTTTTCACCATTTCAGGATCTTTATTTATCGAAAAAGAGACCGATTCTAAGATTCGCTCATCTGCACAAGGCCTCTATTTGATGATGACCAATGGAATAGGAATTATTCTTGGAGGTTGGCTGAGTGGCTTTGTAGTGGATCACTATACTGCAGCCGGATCAAGTAACTGGACTCAAATTTGGCAAGCCTTTGCTTTGTATGCTTTCATTATCGCTGTCCTATTCTTCTTTTTGTTTAAGCATGAACATAAGGCTGCTGATTTTGAGAAAATCAATCATTAATTTTTCATTTAAAACGAAATAATGTCAGGAAATATCCAATCAAAAATTGGCAATACACCACTTGTCAAATTACAGAAAATCAATCCTTATCCAAACATTGAGATATGGGTTAAATTAGAGTTTACCAATCCAAGTGGTAGCATCAAAGATCGAATCGTTCACCACATCATAAATGATGCCGAGAAAAATGGATTATTAAAGCCCGGAGGAACGATTGTAGAAAACACGTCAGGAAACACAGGTGCCGCCGCCGCTATGATTGGAGCTATTCGAGACTATAAAGTGATTTTGACGATGCCAGACAAGGTAAGTATCGAGAAACAAAATGCACTAAAGGCTTTTGGTGCTGAAATTGTCGTATGTCCAACGGCAGCGCTTCCAGAGGATCCGATGCATTATGTAAATGTTGCAAAGCGAATGGCAAGTGAAATTCCTAATAGCTTTCGAATAAATCAATATGACAATCCATTGAATCCAGAAGCTCACTATTTGACCACTGGGCCAGAAATTTGGGAACAAACAGGCGGAAGGGTTACACATTTTGTAGCAGCCGGAAGTACTGGTGGTACCATAAGCGGAATAAGCAAATACCTCAAGGAAAAAAATCCAAATTTGTTCACATTCATGGCGGATCCTTTTGGGTCTATATTTTACAAATACTTTAAGACAGGAGAAATTGATCCAAATGAAATTGGCTCTTACAATGTAGAAGGTGTTGGTGAAGATCATTTGACCAAGGCGATGGATTTTTCATTGGTCAATGACATGATACAATTCAATGATCAGAATTGTTTTGATACTGCAAGACTACTGGCAAAAGAGGAAGGAATATTTGGTGGAGGAACTGCAGGAGCTAATGTTTGGGCTGCGCTGCAACTCGCTTCTCGCCTTACGGAACCAGCAGTGATAGTGACTGTTTGTCCAGATAATGGAGCGAAATATTTATCCAAGATGTACAATGACGAATGGATGAAAGAAAAAGGATTTTTATAGAAATAAAAATCCACATAAACCATAATTAGAATAAATTCAGTGAAATAAAATCGTTCAAAATCTAATGAAATTTAATACCAAAGCAATTCATCAAGGACAACATCCAGACAAGGAAACAGGAGCTGTTATTCCACCTTTATATCTAACTTCTACCTATGTTCAAGAGTATCCAGGGATGACAAAAGGTTATGACTATACTCGTGCGGGTAACCCTAATTTCACAAATCTAGAAAATCAAATCGCTTCACTTGAAAACGGAAAGCATGCGACCATATTTGCATCTGGATTGAGTTCATTTACCGCTATCATTTCTACAATGGAGCCAGGAGAGTTGGTTTTATCTACTGATGATTTGTATGGCGGAACATACCGAATATTCAACCGTGTATTCAACCAGTATGGTATCTTGTTTGAGACCATAAGCACACAGGATTTGGCATTGGTCAAAAGCAAAGTTGAGAACCTAAAACCGAAGTATGTCCTGGTAGAAAGTCCTACAAACCCATTGTTGAATATTTCTGATATTGAAGAAATTTCAAAAATCTGTAAAGCCAATGGATCAAAATTATTAGTAGACAACACCTTCGCTTCTCCTTATTTTCAAAATCCGTTGGATCTTGGAGCTGATATCGTGATGCATAGCACTACGAAGTACATAGGAGGGCACTCAGATACGATAGGCGGCGTTTTAATTTATAATGAAGACGACCTCAAACAAAAACTAGATTTCGCAAGAATGGCTATCGGATTAAACCCAAGTCCATTTGATGCTTGGATGACTTCTCGTAGTCTAAAAACCCTAGGTGTTAGAATGGAGCGCCATGCTGAAAATGCCATGAAGGTGGCAACGTTTCTTGAAAATCATCCTAAGGTCAATAAGGTATATTATCCAGGATTGCCGTCTCACAAAAATCACCTTGTAGCCCAGAAACAAATGCGGGGATTTAGTGGAATTGTTTCTGTTGAGTTTCATTTAAACTTGGAAGAAACGATGCGATTGATTTCTGCGTTTAAGATTTTTAGCTTGGCGGAAAGCCTTGGTGGTGTTGAATCACTTGTCGATCATCCAGCGTCCATGACACATGCGTCCATCCCTAAAGAGGAACGCGAAAAGGCAGGACTTTTTGATGGCCTAGTCCGATTTTCGGTTGGGATCGAGGATATTGATGACATATTGGAAGACTTGAAGATGGGGCTTGGATAGAATGAAAGTTAGATTTCTTTCTAGGTAGGTTTTCATACCTTTGTCAATTATTAAAAATAATTCATAAGGGTCTAATATATCGATGTCCGAATTCAAAATATCTTCTTCATACCAGCCAGCAGGTGATCAGCCAACAGCAATTAAAGAACTGGTAGATGGGGTTGTTGATGGCCTTGAGCATCAAACCTTATTGGGTGTGACCGGTTCAGGTAAGACCTTTACGATCGCAAACTTAATTGAAAAAGTTCAACGACCAACCCTGGTTATTACGCACAACAAAACTTTGGTTGCCCAACTCTATGGAGAATTCAAACAGTTCTTTCCAGACAACGCAGTTGAATATTTTGTTTCCTATTATGATTATTATCAGCCAGAGGCATATTTACCTACTTCCAATACGTATATCGAAAAGGACCTCAGTATCAATCAAGAAATTGAAAAACTAAGGTTGTCTTCCACATCATCCCTATTGTCTGGTCGGAGGGATATATTGGTGGTGGCCTCGGTTAGTTGTATTTATGGTATGGGAAATCCTTTTGAATACGCAAAAGGCGTTATACACGTAGAGAAGGGGGAAAAAATGACTCGCAATTTTTTTCTATCAAGGCTCGTGGAATCCCTATATTCAAGGACCACGGCTGAACTTGGCAGAGGAAATTTCCGAGTTGTGGGCGATGTCGTTGAAGTATTTCTCCCTTATATCGATCTCGGGTATCGTGTTGAATTTTATGAAGATGAAATAGAAAGCGTCGAAAGTTTTAATCCTGTGACAAATCGAAAAATAGAGTCTAAAACGAAGCTTGCTATTTTTCCAGCGAATATGTATGTCACGCCAAAGGATCTTTTAATTTCAACGATTCATGCGATTCAAGATGATATGAATAAACAGGTGGAATATTTCAAATCAATCGGGAAACATATCGAGGCAGCGCGATTGACAGAGCGTGTCAATTTTGATATTGAAATGATGAGGGAGTTGGGCTACTGCAGTGGAATTGAAAATTATTCTCGATATCTCGACAAAAGAAATCCAGGAGAGAGACCCTACTGTTTGATTGATTATTTTCCGGAAGATTTTTTGATTGTTTTAGACGAAAGTCATGTCACCATACCTCAATTAAATGCGATGTATGCTGGTGATCGAGCTCGAAAGACCAATCTTGTGGAGTATGGTTTCCGACTGCCTAGTGCTATGGATAATAGGCCATTGCAGTTTACAGAATTTGAAGCGTTTGACAATCAAAAAATTTATGTAAGCGCCACCCCTGGCAAGTATGAATTGGAAAAAACGGAAGGTGTCGTAGTACAACAAATCGTAAGGCCAACAGGTCTTCTTGACCCACCAATTAGTGTGCGACCAACGTTAAATCAGATTGATGACTTGATGAATGAAATCGATATTCGGGTGAAGAAATCTGAAAGAGTATTAATTACAACCCTGACAAAACGAATGGCTGAAGAATTGACAGGGTTCCTTTCAAATGCTGGAGTTAAATGTCGATATATTCATTCTGAGGTCGATACATTAGATCGTGTTGAAATCCTCCGAGACCTAAGAATTGGAAAGTTTGATGTATTGATTGGGGTTAATTTGTTGAGGGAAGGCTTGGACTTACCAGAAGTATCACTAGTAGCTATATTGGATGCAGACAAAGAAGGATTCTTGCGAAATCAACGTTCGCTAACGCAAACCTCCGGACGTGCAGCGCGAAACTCAAACGGACAAGTTATTTTTTATGCTGATAAAATAACAAATTCCATGCAACAAACAATGGATGAAACAGATCGACGTAGAACAATTCAAATAGCATATAATATCGAACACAATATTACGCCTACGACAGTTGTCAAGTCAAATGAAGAGATATTCAAGCAAACTTCGGTTATTGATATTCGAGAAAAGGAATATGATATAAACGTTGTACCGACATACGCTGCCGCAGAAGGCGAGGATGAGTATCTTTCTAAGCCGGAGATCATCCAAAAAATTGAGCATGCCAAGGCTAAAATGACCAAGGCTTCAAAGAAATTAGACTTTGTAGAAGCAGCTTTATATAGAAATGAAATGTTTTACTACCAAACAAAGTTGGAAGAATTGAATAGTAGAAAAACCATTTAGAAAGGTTGCTTGAGCTAAATTATTGCTCGTTTTTAAGCAATTTGTGATCCAAATAAAACGTTCCGAATGGAATAAAGCATGAAATAAAAAGCTTCAATGGAATATCCATGTATTTCCATGATTTCTGTTCTGCTACGATATAAATCATGCAAAGAAAACCAATGAATAATGCACCGTGGACAGAACCAATCATTCGAACATATTCAGGTTGATCATACATATATTTCATAGGCATAGCCCAACCCATCAATACCAATAAGGAAAGTCCTTCGAGAAACCCTGCGATTCTCAGCCGACCCATGTTCGAAGATAATAGTTTTTGTATATTCATTTTTTATGATTTAATAGCAAATTGAGACAAGGCATAAGCACCAATACTGAGCGCGTCCTCATCTATTAAAAACGTTGAGTTATGGACTGAAACCATCGTGCCTTTTTCGGCATTACCCGTCCCTAATCTGAAAAAACTAGATCGACAGTGGTGACCATAATAAGAAAAATCTTCAGCTCCCATTCTTATAGGCATTTGTATAACATTCTCTTCGCCCAAAAAGCTTGCTGCAATATTCGAAATATCTGTGGTTAGTTCTGGCTCATTATATACAAAAGGAAGTCCCTGCGGAATATCTACAATGCAATCTCCACCAAACCCTCTGCTGATACCCTCACATACGGATTTAATTTTTTGCTTCATTTCTTGACGCCAAGCTTCATCAAAAGTGCGTAGCGTACCTTTGAGAAAAACCCTATCCGGGATGATATTGGTGGCACCATGTCCTTGAATATCGCCAAAAGTCAGAACGGTTGGCGTTTTTGGATCAGCATATCTGCTAACCAATTGTTGAAGAGCTAAAATAATATTGGCACTCATAACAATTGGGTCAATACATAGGTGGGGAGAAGCTCCGTGACCTCCTTTGCCTATGATGGTCAAATAAATTTCATCGGCCGATGCCATAAACGGTCCAGAATGAAAGCCTAGTTTGCCTGTTTCCAGTTCTGGCGTGACATGCAATCCAAATATTTTGTCAACTTTTGGAGAATCGAGAACTCCTGCCTTAATCATTGCTTCAGCACCTGAGGGTTGTTTTTCCTCACTTGGTTGAAAAATGAGCGTTATAGAACCTTGCCATAAGTTCTTATTTTCAAACAAAAATTTTGCAGCCCCAAGCAGACAAGTACTGTGCACATCATGCCCACAAGCGTGCATGACACCGATGTTTTTGCTTTTAAATTCGAGATCATTTTGTTCTAAAATAGGCAATGCATCGATATCTGCTCTTAATGCAACACATTTTTCAGACTTCACGTCACTTTCAATGATGGCGACAAGTCCGGTTTTGAGAGGTTTAGCGATATTGCTTATTCCAATTTTTCGTAATTCAGATTCTATGAAATTGGTTGTATTCATCTCCTCCCACGATAACTCTGGATTGGCATGCAGATGTCTTCGCCATTCGATAAGTTGGCTTTGATATTTATATTGGAATTCAGAAAGATTCATTTTTACTTCTTCTTTAGCAAAGTTATTGCCTCAATATGTATTGTGTTTGGAAACATATCAACAGGCTGAATTTTTTCTATAGTATATGCCTCATTTAAAGCTTTGAGGTCATTTGCCATGGTTTGAGGGTTGCAACTGACATAAACAATTGTGGGGCATTGTGAATTACAAAGTTCTTGAACAACCGATGGATGCATTCCTGCCCTTGGTGGATCTGTAATGATAATACTTGGTGCACCGTTTTTATCAATAAACTCTTTTGAAAATATATCTTTGAGGTCGGCTGCAAAATATTGGCAATTTTCAAGTCCGTTTATTTTTGCATTCATTCGGGCATCTACAATAGCTTCTTCGATAAGCTCAACGCCTATGACTTTAGAAGCTTATTCAGACAGGTATATTCCAATACTACCTACTCCACAATAGAGATCATATACCACATCTCCCGCATCAATTTTTGCTAAATTTCCAATGAGATTATACAGCGTAACACATTGAGCGGTATTGGTTTGGAAAAATGATTTAGGTGTGATTTTGAACTTTTTTTCATTTAAATATTCATAAATAAAATCCTGACCAGAATAAACGATTGGTGTCAAATCGTAAATGGTATCATTTGTTTTGGTGTTCAGGATATATTGTAAGGAAACAATTTGACTAAATTGATTCTTAATTTCTTGTAAAAGCGGAAGAAATTGATCGTGCATCTCGCCAATTTGAATACAAATCATCCATTCGTTTTTTACATTATTTCGAATGAGAATATTCCGAAGGCAACCTGTTTTTTTATTGATATCGTAAAATGAGATACCCAAAGCCAATGACCGCTCTCGAATAAAGTTTCGAATTACATTGTGAATGTCTGGCATATGAAAACATTCATAAACGTCTAATACCTTGTCATAAAGACCTGCAAGGTGAAATCCAATACCTTCGCGATTGATTGATTCGTTTGTTTCTATTTCTTGGGTTGAAAGCCATCGTTTGTTTGAAACGGCATAATCCAATTTGTTTCGGTAGTATCGTGTTTCTTCACAACCAATGATAGGTAGTATCATGAGATCTTTAAATCCGCCTATTCGTTGAAGTGCATCTTTGACCACTTGTTCTTTCCATTTAAGTTGATTCTCATAGGAAAAATGTTGCGTTTTGCATCCTCCGCATTTGTCGTAATGCTGACAATATGGATCAATTCTCAGATCAGATTTTTTAATAAACGATCGGATTTTACCCTCTTCAAAACTTTTATTGGATTTTTTTGATTGTATATCTACAATATCTCCGGTAATAGCACCTTCTACGAAAATAACTTTCCCATCTATTTTTACAATTCCTTTACCTTCAGAGGACAAATCTGAAATTTCGACATTATTTATATTGTAATATTTTACTTTTCTGCTCATTTACTTTTTTGAATCTGCCAAAAGTATATCAAATTTTCAGGATAAAATCACAAACTTCACTTTGTAAGAATATAATTGCCATCAGTAAGGCATTTTAAAAAAGAAATCAAATTTTGACGCTCTGCAGTAGTTAAAATTGGTGGGTCAAAATCTGTTGTTTTTCTATCTTTTGATAAATGAAAATCTAATGCATTCTCAAGTGTTGCTGCTTTTCCATTGTGAAAATATGGCTTCGTAATTTCGATGTTGCGAAGCGTTGGGGTTTTGAATTTAAACATATCTTCCTTGCGAAGAGTACCAACCATTCTTCCTAGGTCTTTAGACCCATTTTTTTCAGAGCCGATGTTATAATGCTTGTGATTCGTAAAAAGTGGAGCGGTATGGCAGGAATTGCAATTGCCTTTTCCAAAGAACAAATCTTTTCCTTTGATTTCTTGAGCACTAAAAATTATAGTGTTATTGCTTATCGTGAAATCATCAAATTTTGATTTGTTGAAGTGAAGGGATTTCATAAATGCCCCTAAGGATCGTGTAATTGATCGTATGTCACAGGGTTGTTGATATGCCTTGTAGCTTAACTTGGTTAGAGTAGAGTCTTGTTTAAAAAGAGTGTCAAGTCTGTGCCAGTTCATACCCATCTCATTTGTGTCAAGAAGAGGTATAAGCGATACCATATCAATATTATAGGCACGTTCATCAAACATAAATGTAGGATTAAATCTCACATTGAGCAGTGTTGAAGAGTTTCGCAATGACTTGTGGCTAGGAAGTCCATCACTTACAATTTTCCCGTCTGTAAAAGCTATTTTAGGATCATGGCAAGAGCTACAGGAGACGGAGGAGTCTATGGAAAGTCTTTTGTCAAAAAAGAGCATGGATCCTAGTATGATTTCCTCAGCTCTAACGGAATCAAAAAATTGATTTTTATCTTGAGGAAAGTAGGAAGGGATCTTATTTTTCTTTTGGTTGGTGTCACATGCCGAGATAAAAATCAAGACATAGAGTTGAATCAAAAAGAAAACAATTTTTCGCATTTATTCTATTGAAAATGCTTGACTCGTATTTAACGAAATTTTTGTTAATATAGGATCGTCGCCTGGATTGCCATGGGCTGAAGTTTCGGAACCATCTGCATAGCTGATATTATTGGATGTCGAAGCTGGATAGAATATTTTTTCGAGATCTAATTTGACGCTGATGTTGTTTGTGCCAGAAGTGAGCAAAATATTTTTGGAGAGATTTGCAACATTTTTAA
>CANHJR010000016.1 GCA_947461165.1 Saprospirales bacterium
CAAAATTCATCCCATATACTCCAGCAATAAAGGTTAAGGGCAAGAAGAATGCAGAAAAAAGGGTAAGAATACGCATTACTTCGTTCGTTTTATAAGACGAAATGGAAAGGTAAAAATTCAGTAAACTGTTGATGTCTTCATAGTTTTGACTTATGATCGCACTGAGCTTAGTGTGGAGATCTCTTAAATCATTTAACGCAATTCTGTCAGTAGTATCTAATCTAGATATTATTTCTCTGGACATCGTCAACAGAATATTTGCCGAGTGGGTCTT
This sequence comes from Saprospirales bacterium, assembly GCA_947461165.1. Lineage (GTDB taxonomy): Bacteria > Bacteroidota > Bacteroidia > Chitinophagales > JADJOU01 > CHPMRC01. The sequence goes on from CANHJR010000016.1 coordinate 275, forward strand.
TCGCTTGATTACATATAAGTTCTTCATCATGGCTGGAGAAATAGTTTTAAGAAAAATTTTCTCTTCATACACGTCTATTTCCTTCATTAACTCGATTGCTGGCTTCTCAAAACTGTGAATGACATTCCATAGACTTCTTACGACTATCGAAGTTGGATTCTCATAATTATTCGATTGGAATTTAACTTTTAAATCTTCTAAAAATTCTAATGGCAAGCGATGTACTGTGATCAATATGTTTTTATTGTAAAAAAGCGCTAATTTCGTTGTTAGCTCTTGAATAGAATGAAATTCTCCTTTACTTCTTTCAACAAAGAATAGTCTAGAAATAATGAAGGTGAAATTGTCAATGAGTTCTAGTTTTGGAAGATGGTCTGACTCCATGCAATCTCGCATAGAATAACGATGAATGCCATATTTTTCGCTCACTTTTATTAGCTCTTCTTCTGTGGGAGCTGTTATGTCTATCCATTTAAAATTGGCATTAAGTATTTCAATTGATGTTGTAGCCAAAGAAAAATGGTTTTTTTTGTAATAAGAATAATTGCAATGAAATAGGCAAAAGCGTTGTCAATTTCATTGTGGATATGAGATTTTTTGGAATAAAGGACACATTGATTAAATTGAGGATTTTTGACTCTTTTTAAAATATGTGGGAAGCCTATCTATAGTCTAGGACAACCGCTTCTTCGAGTGTCTCGTTGAAAACATCCATAATAATTGATAGACAATTCTGGTGATCCTATAGCATTGAGATTGCGAGCGACTCCACCAGTATGGATATCATAACTAAAGGCTAGAGACATTTTGCCTATATCCAGCCTCAAAGCTGCTGCAATTGCATCTTGACTCTTATACCAAAGGCCAAGGTAGCCAATTGTTGGGTCCGTCGTTTCGGATCCTGCACTCAAATATGTGCCGGCATAAGTGCCGATATTATAGTTTGCAAGCTGTTGATATTGAACATAAACCGAAGGCAAAAAAACATAGTTTCCATGGAGAAAATTGCCCCCTGCATGAAAATTAAATCGGACAGGTAGTTTATACTCGTCATTAGTAAATGACACATTTGGGTTCAAAAGATGGAGAATGGATGAACCGAAATACATGTTCGAATTGTCATTTGGATTTAGCGTAAGCAAAGCTCCAAATCCTAGTTCAGGATACCATTTGGACTCATTAGTTATCGTTTCTTTGGTTCCTCCTACAAATCTACCAAAATCATCTAATTGGTCACCAAAAACCAGACTCGATGCGTTAACGCCCCTTTGACCAGCCCCAGCTTGAATACCCAAGGAAAGAAAATTGTTGGCCTCTTTTCCAAATCGAATATGATATGCTAAATTGCCCACCATCATCAAATTGGTGAATGAGCCGACACTCGCCTTATCATACGAGAGCATAGCGCCAGCGCCCCATAGGTTTATTTGATCATCTATATTGTTATTGATATTTACATCTCCTGCGAGAGTTGCTGACTGGTATGATTTGACATTATTGATCCCCGACCATTGGCTTCTTCCAATTGCGGAAAAGCGGTAGTTGCAAGAATTATTACCAGCAAAAGCAGGATTTAGTGCCAATGGCATGGCATTGAACTGAGAATATATGAGATCTTGCGCTTGAATTTGGAGGGTAAAAAACGCTGATATCAGTAAAATATAATTTTTCATTCGATTTCTTAAGGTCTTTAAGTTGGTGGTTTATTATCTTATCAGATTGATTTCTCCTTGAAAATTTAAAGTTTGTCCGTTCAAGCAGGTCGCAGATATATTATAAACATACATGCCCGGTGGTAGGTCCTCTCCGGCATTGTTTAATTTTCCATTCCAACCATTGAGTGGGTTGTTCGGTGCTACATTGCTTACATTAAAAACTCGATTGCCCCATCTATTGTATATATCCATCGCGATGACATTATTGAGCAATCTGGATTTAACATAGAATTCATTGTTGATGTTGTCGCCATTCGGTGTGAAAGCAGATGGAATTTTGAGTGAATCAATAGTACAAGCCAAATCTACCTTGAGAAAAATGGAGTCCTCAATCTGACAAGGAAAACTAAACATACTATAAAAAACCTGGACTTTGTACATTGTAGAAATCTGCGGAGATGCACCCGTCGAATCACATGTGCTGCAAGTTATGGAATTGCTTGGTGTCCATTTTAGACTGTCAAAGACCGCATTTGGTTTTACTTGCAATATGGATTGATCTCCACGCAATATATTGTTTGGTGTCAAGCTCAAAGGTATTAGCATAGGCTGGACAACGTTGATTTTTATGTCTTTACCTGTTTTTGGACAATTTTTTGTTTTCCCATAAACGGTGTATGTATACGTGTTTTTTGGCGTAAATAATACGATGGAATCTCCACTAATTCTATTCATCCATAGTTCAGAGCTATAGAATATGGTGTCTGACCCTAATGTTTTTAACTCCACACTCTCACCAAAGCATATCGTGGTATCTTTTTTTAATGATAACACTAATTCCGGTGTGGTATCCACTGCAGCTATCAAGGAATCTGTGACGATACAACCGGTTGCCGTTGTTCCCGTAAGAAATACTTTTTGTGGACCAGCCTTATTCCAAGTATAGGTGAAATTGACTCCTGAACCGGATCGAGGAAGTGGGTGAGATACACTGTCAAAAAACAACCAATCCCATTTTACAAATTGACCAATGTTTGTCGTTCGGTTTTCATAAACTACTGCAGAATCCTTGCAAGACAGGTTTATCGGTTCAAATTTAATCTTAGGATATGGAAGAATGGTAATCACAATGGATGCTGTATCTTGACAACCATTAAGGTCTGAAACGGTGTATATGGTATTGTATTTTTTAATGATTGAATAATTATAAACTATCGGTGTACCATCTACAAATAATGAACTTGGACTTCCATCTGCAAGGTTAAGGTTGTAGTTGACAATACTGCTTACGCCTGCAGTGTTGGATGCCGTAAATGTAATCGGGACTCCTGGACATGTGATAGGTCGATCCACAGAATAGCCTGCTGTTGGGGACTTGACAACTAAGATTGGATTAGGAATTGTATAAGTCACAGTGCTATTATCACTATAGGTGAGGGTCATAGACGGCGATACTAATCCAACGGATAAATAACTATGAAATACGGAATCTACGGTTGTTAAGGTTGGTCCACCTGCGCTCAATGGATCTGCAAAGTTCCAACTTCTGCTCACGATAGTCAGTCCTGAAGGCGGCGTTGAAGTGTCTTTGAATAGATATGGAGAGCCCGTACAGGCAGTATCTCTGAGTACTTGAAATCCTATGGCATAAGAGTCTGCACCATGGACGAGAATCATTATAGTAAGTAAATATTTCAAAAATGGTTTCATTTCTTATTATTTTGTATTATTTGTCCTTAAAATCAACTAGAAACTTTTCATGTCGGGACATTCAGCACGAGACTTGATTGCTCGAGTGACTAGGCCTATATATCCAACTGTAAATTCAAGTGCGCCATAGCCTCCAGTTGATTGACTCAGCTCATTCAAGTTGTGGTCGTAGCTTAGTCCTAGCATCAAGCCCTTGTTTTCATATCGTATCGTTCCGATAATTGCATCATAGGTGCTATTGCTCAATCTTGAAGAGATTCCAACCTGAATATTTGTTTTGTCCGTGTAGTAATTTCTCATAAGCATTTGTGCGGAGACACCTAGATTTGTTTGTGAGCTGGTGGCTTGCTTGGCATGAAGCACTGTTGGTAGCAGAAATAGTTTGTCAGTCACTCGAAGTCTAGCGGATGAATACACAATAATTCTTTTGGCCGTGGTTTCATTGCTGTTGAAAATCGAAGTTCGATCAGAGACCAAGTGATCCACTGACCCCCCAACAAAAACATTGGCAAAGCTGGGGAAGATAACCTGGTAATTAAGTCCTAACCCAGCATTAGGTGCGAAAATATTTGCAAATTGCGGTGTTTCTGGAGTGCCAGGATTGACAAATGTGAAGTCGGTATTCACCTGTCGCAATTCCATACCTGCATTGGCACCAATTGACAAGAAGTGGGCTAGTTCACCATAGCCTAATCTTTTTGTAAAGCTGGCATTGAGTCGTGCGAGATTATTGCTGACTCTGCTAAATTGTTGATCTCGATATGCGCACATTCCTAAGGCAAAATAATCCTTCTCTGGATCATTGTCACCAAATTTGACATCACCATTGACTCCGAATGTATTAATTCCACCTGCAACTGGCGCCCATTGATTTCGAAAATGAGCATTGATTCTGTAGCTACCATCAAAGAAGCCTGTCAATGCTGGATTGAGATAAGGCTGACTTGCGAAGTATTGCGAAAAGATAAAGTCTTGACTATTTGCAATATATGAGCTGCTAAGAAACAATATGAATATTGATTTTTTCATTGTTGATCTTTGATTATTTAATTATTTTTCTAGTAGAATGGTGCCGCTAATGACCTGTTTTTCAAACTGTTGTTTCACCGTGGTATATCGCAAAACGTATGGATATACACCATTCGGTAATACTTCACCTTTTATATGCTCTCCTCTCCAAATAAACTTAGGATCATAGGCTTCATATACACGATTACCCCATCTATCAAACACAATAAATTCAAAGGTTTCTATCGTATTGTCTTCACCACGCAGCTTATACTCATCATTTCTGCCGTCTCCATTGGGCGAGAATACATCGGGAATGATAATTGTACTCAATTTTGCAGGAATAACTCTCACCTCGATGGTTGCTGAGGTTTCACATTTAGGGCCATAATTGGCATTGACGGTATAATATGTCGTTGTGTCTGGTTCGATTCGCACTCTGTTGTTTGCACCTATAACCAAGTTGTCCTTTGGACTCGAAGACCAAACGATATTATATAATCCTACAGGCTTGTCTATTGATATCCATGTTGTTAGTCCTTTGACAAAATCATTTCTATCAGGAACGAGATTAATGATCTTTTCTTCAAATAATTGCACTTGCTTATAGCTAGTGTCCGCACAACCTGAAGCATCCGTCACAATAAGTTGGTATCTACCTGAATCTGTGATTGCACGGGTTTTGGTGGTTAATCCATTGTCCCAGCTAAATGATAGTTGAGTGCTATCGCCCGCTAGTACCACTGCGCGGAGAGAACCAATTCCTGGGATTTTACATACGGTGTCTGTTCCAACTATCGTGGCTTTTGGTGGTGGATTTTGCACTATGTTAATATTGCTGATAACCAATGGGTAGCATTTGAGCGTATCCTCAAATGTACAGGTATAGGAGCCTGCTCCGAGACTATCTAGTGGCATATCAAATGTATCCTGTCCTGGTCGTGTCCATTTGAAGGTGATCGGCTCATGGCGACCCACCACATTTATTTCAATGGTACCATTTGGATTGGCACAGCTAGTAGGGGTAATGATTGTATCTATGGCTCGCATTTTTCCTTTAATTTCATTTACCGTCATGCCTGTGAGCTCAAATGGGCAATTGGTATTGTCGGTAATGGTAACCTTGTAGGTTCCAACTCCGAGTCCTTCTGCTATCGAATCATTCTCCGATGAGTTTGGGCTCCATCTGTAGGTAAATGGTCGTTGTGCATTCGCCAGTATAAGTGTTATTTTGCCGTTCTTGGATGTGTCGCATCGCGTACTATCCGAGAAGTATGTTGCACTGAGTGTGTTTGGGTTCGGAATAAGAACATCCGCTGTGGAGTCAATACACCCGTTTGCAAGATCTGTAGCTACTATTTTATATGTTCCTGGTTGTAATCCGTTGAAGCTGCTTTGATTTCCAAGAGTAGTACCAAGAAGCACTCCATTGAGGTATAATTGAAATTTAGCACCGTTTGATGGGGCAGGAGTCAATGCATACGAAATCGTACCATTGCTGCCGCAGGAGGGTTGAATAACAGTAGAAGTCACCTTGAGTGTGCAAGCTGAGAGAAAGTATTGGGTCGGATTTGCTATGAAAAGAGCAAGAATGATAAGTAAGCGATTGTTCATCTGGTTTTGTTGTTTTCTGATTCAGACTATGATTGCAACGACCAAAATTACAAAAAATTTCATCACTATTGACAATTTATTAACGTTTTTAGTGTATAAAAGCATAAAAATAGACCATAATGGCAGATTGTTTGAAGTTGATTCGGCGAAAACAAGACTTTTTGTCGGTAATTTCGTCAATTTAACTCAGAAAATCACTTGGTATAAGTCTTGAAGGTAGAATTGTATTAACATGATAATTCAAATTAAAAATTAAATAAAACAATGGGAAAAATTATAGGTATTGACCTAGGTACAACAAATTCATGTGTCTCGGTTATAGAAGGAAACGAACCAGTCGTCATAGCGAATGACGAAGGGCGAAGAACAACGCCATCGGTAATCGGGTTTTTGGAAAACGGAGAGCGCAAAGTTGGTGATCCAGCTAAGCGTCAGGCAATTACAAATCCTACGAAGACACTATATAGCGTCAAAAGATTTATGGGAAGTCGTTTTTCAGAAATGGAAAAGGAAGCTTCTAAAATGCCATACAAAGTGTTAAAAGGAGATAACGACACGATTAAAATTGATATTGATGGTCGACAGTATTCTCCTCAAGAGATTGCCGCTATGGTGCTACAAAAAATGAAAAAATCTGCTGAAGATTTTTTAGGAACGGAGGTGACAGAGGCCGTTATTACGGTGCCTGCATACTTTAATGATAGTCAGAGACAAGCGACCAAGGAAGCCGGTGAAATCGCAGGTCTTAAGGTCATGCGAATTGTAAATGAACCAACTGCTGCTGCTTTAGCCTATGGCTTAGATAAGAAAGACAAAGATATGAAAATCGCGGTATTCGATCTTGGTGGCGGTACATTTGATGTTTCTGTTCTAGATCTTGGTGGCGGTGTCTTTGAGGTGAAATCTACCAATGGTGATACCACGCTAGGTGGTGACGATTTTGATCAGGTAATCATCGACTGGTTAGCTGATGAGTTCAAAACATCAGACAATTTTGATCTTAGAAAAGATCCAATGGCATTGCAAAGATTAAAGGAGGCAGCAGAAAAAGCAAAAATTGAATTGTCGGGTACCAGTGAGGCAGAGATTAATTTGCCATATATTACTGCTGTCGATGGTGTGCCAAAGCACTTAGTCAAAAAGCTAACAAGAGCCAAATTTGAGCAACTAGCCGATAGTTTATTTCAAAGAACTTTAGGGCCTTGTAAGCAAGCCTTGATAGATGCCAATATGTCTACAGCAGATATCGATGAGGTAATCCTTGTCGGTGGATCAACTCGTATCCCTAAAGTCGTCGAAATGGTAGAGCAGTTTTTTGGTAAGAAGCCATCGAAGGGAGTGAATCCAGATGAGGTTGTCGCTATGGGTGCTGCGATACAAGGCGGAATCATTAGTGGGGATGTCACCGATGATATCGTTTTGGTCGATGTGACTCCACTTTCGTTAGGTATTGAAACAATGGGTTCTGTTATGACGAGAATTATTGATGCCAATACAACCATTCCTACAAAAAAATCACAAGTATTTACCACAGCAGTGGACAATCAGCCATCTGTCGAAATTCATATCCTTCAGGGAGAGCGAACCAAGGCTGCGGACAATAAATCGTTGGGTAAATTTCACTTGGATTCGATTCCTCCAGCTCAGCGTGGAACACCGCAGATTGAAGTGACTTTTGATATTGATGCCAATGGAATTGTAAAAGTTTCTGCCAAGGACAAAGGAACTGGCAAGGAACAAAGTATTCGTATCGAAGCATCTTCGTCACTTTCCAAAGATGAAATAGAACGCATGAGGGCAGAGGCCAAGGCCAATGAAGAGTCAGATAAAAAAGAGCGTGAGCGCATCGAAACGATGAACGCTGCCGATAGTCTTGTGTTCCAAACCGAAAAGCAATTGACAGAATTTGGTGATAAGATATCAGCTGACAAAAAAGCGACAATAGAATCAGCAAAAGATGCATTGAAATCTGCTGTGGATCAGAAAGATTTTGATGCGGTAGAAGGTCTCACGAAGGCACTCAACGATGCATGGGCTGCTGCTAGTGAAGATATGGCAAAAGCACAGCAGGCAAGTGGCGCAGAGCAAGCAGCCAACGATGGCGGTGGGCAGTCTGATGTTGGCACTGAAGCAGAAGATGTAGAATTTGAGGAGGTAAAATAGTTTTCAATTTCTCAAATCAATGTAATGACAAAAGACCAGCGAAAGCTGGTCTTTTTTTATCAATCTTTCCGTATTTTGAATTGTTCGATTTCTGAATCGCCTACTATTTCTAGGATATATATACTGCTGGTATCGTCTGCCGCTGGCAACGGCAAGAAGCCTTCTGTCAAAGATATCTTGAAGAGGTTAAAGTCCTGAACACTCAAAAGCTCTTGAAATGATCTCTTAAATTGCCAAGCAGTTTTTTGATTAAATCCATTTTGTTCGACAATTTCGATAGTTGGTATTTCTTTCTTTGAACCAGGCTTTAAAAATGATGTGAAATGCCTATAAGACACTAAATTTTAACCAATAGACGAGGGTTTTTCTTGTCAGTTATCTATTTTCCCTGCACCTTAGCCCAGTTATCTTTGAGCGTCACAGTACGGTTAAAAATGAGGTTGTCTGAAGTTGAGTTTTTATCCAATACAAAATATCCCTTTCGAATAAACTGAAATGCTTGTCCTGTTTTTGCATGAGACAGAGAAGGCTCAATATATGCTTTTGAAATTATTTGCAAGGAATTAGGATTTATATAGTCCAAAAAATCTCCTTCTTCACTCATAGGGTTTTCTACTTGAAAAAGCCTATCATATAGCCGAACTTCCGCTACGGCTGCATTTGTTTGTGATACCCAGTGGATCGTACCTTTTACCTGAATGCCGCTAGTATCATTTCCCGACTTGGATTCAGGAATATATTCGCAGATGATTTCAAGGATATTCCCTTGAGCATCTTTTTTGAAATCTGTACACTTCACAATGTAAGCGCCTTTCAATCTAACCATAGCACCCGGAGCCAATCGGAACCATTTCTTTTCCATTTCTTCTTTGAAATCTTCTCGCTCAATCCATAGTTTGTTGGAAAATGGAACTTGGCGTTCTCCGCTTGTTTCGTCCTCTGGATTGTTTTCAATTGGAAGAAGTTCTGTTTGTTCACTCGGATAGTTGGTGATCGACAGTTGTATTGGGTCTAGCACCGCCATGACACGAGATGTTGTTTTGTTCAAATCCTCTCTGACAAAAAATTCCAGTAGTCCTATATCAACTAAATTCTCTCTTTTGCCGATGCCGATTCGTTCACAGAAATTGCGAATGGCTATCGCAGGGTATCCTCTTCGGCGCATACCACTTAGTGTAGGCATTCTAGGATCGTCCCAAGATTCGACATGTTTTTCTTGAACGAGTTGAAGCAGTTTTCTCTTTGATGTAACGGTATAGTTTACATTTCTTCTTGCAAATTCATATTGATGACTCGGGTAGATTTCTAGTTTTTCAATGGCCCAGTCATAAAAATCTCTATGTGGTATAAACTCCATGGTACAAATGGAGTGCGTGATCTGCTCTATGCTATCGCTTTGTCCGTGTGCAAAATCATACATGGGGTAGATGCACCATTTGTTACCAGAACGATGATGAGGAGCTTTTTTGATTCGATAGAGAATTGGGTCTCGCATGAGCATATTGGTATGCGCCATGTCTATTTTTGCACGAAGAGTTTTGCTGCCATCGGCAAACTCACCATTTTTCATGCGCGAAAAAAGATCTACGTTTTCTTCGATGGATCGATTTCGACAGGGACTATTTGTTCCTATCGTTGTAGGCGTACCTTTCTGAATTGCAATTTCCTCGCTGGAGCTATCATCTACATAGGCTAGTCCTTTTTTTATAAGAATTGTAGCAAAATCATACAGTTGTCCAAAATAATCAGAGGCATACAGCTCTTGTTTCCATTCAAAACCAAGCCATCGAATATCCTCTTTAATACTATCTACATATTCTGTTTCTTCGGTTGATGGATTTGTGTCATCAAAACGAAGGTTGGTATGTCCGGGAAACTTCTTGGTCAATCCAAAATTGAGGCAAATACTACTTGCATGTCCTATATGTAGATATCCATTTGGTTCTGGGGGAAACCGAGTGATTATTTCGGCATATTTGCCAGACTTGAGGTCTTGTTCAATGATTTCTTCTATAAAATTGAGGGACTCCATGTGTTCTGACATAAATTTAAATTATTTTTTCTTCTTAACGCCTTTTTTCTCTTTACCCTTTTTGATTTTGGATGATTTTTTTGAATTAGGGTCTTCTTTTTTTCCTTTTCTATCCTTTTTTCCTTTATTAGATTTTTTATCTAATTTCTTTTCGGATTGGTCTTTTGTGGATTTTTTTCCTTTCTTTTTTCCTTTTCTTTCAATTTCCACTTTTTCGCGTCCTTTTTTCGCTTTTTTAGTGCCTTCTGTTTTCTTTTGTTTGCTTTGAAGGGCCATCAATTCTCTTCGTTCTGCCTTGGTGAGCTTGCCTCTTCGTTTGCTATTCATTTTTTTCTCAAGAGCTTTTTGCCTTGACAATTCTCTTCTTGACAGTCGTATGTGTGATTTCGATACACGAGATCTGCTTCTTGGTACATATTCTTCTGAACTCTGCTGTGATGAATATTCTCTTCGAGCTGGAGGCATAGCGCTTTCTGC
>CANHJR010000017.1 GCA_947461165.1 Saprospirales bacterium
ATAATTTTTTTTGTATTCGAGGTAGCCCAAAGCTGCAGATATCAATACAAGCCGACGTAGCTCAGGGGTAGAGCGTTTCCTTGGTAAGGAAGAGGTCGTGGGTTCAATTCCCATCGTTGGCTCAACTATATAGTGATGAAGAGAGAAAAGAAGTGAGTACCAAAACAAATATTAATACCATATTAATATATACAATTAAAAAACAATTTTAAAAACCAATAAAATGGCAAAAGAACAATTTATCAAAACCAAACCGCACGTAAACGTCGGTACTATCGGTCACGTAGATCACGGTAAAACTACGTTGACTGCTGCTATTACATCTGTTTTAGCAAACAAAGGTCTAGCTCAGAAGAAAGACTATGATTCGATCGATGCTGCACCGGAAGAAAAAGAAAGAGGTATTACAATCAACACTGCACACGTAGAGTATGAAACTGAAAGCAGACACTATGCACACGTAGATTGTCCAGGTCACGCGGATTATATCAAGAATATGATCACAGGTGCTGCGCAGATGGACGGAGCTATCCTAGTTGTAGCTGCTACTGACGGACCAATGTCTCAAACAAGAGAACATATCCTTCTTGCACGTCAGGTAGGTGTTCCTAAGATTGTCGTCTTTATGAACAAAGTTGATCTAGTTGATGATGAGGAAATGATTGAGCTAGTAGAAATGGAATTGAGAGAATTATTGTCATCATACAAATATGATGGTGATGCTACTCCAATCATCAAAGGTTCTGCATTGAAAGGTCTTAATGGAGATCCTGAAGGTGTTAAAGCAATTGAAGAGCTTATGGCTACAGTAGATGAGTATGTTCCAATTCCACCAAGACCAACTGAGCTTCCATTCTTGCTTCCAGTTGAGGATGTATTTTCTATTACAGGTAGAGGTACTGTTGCAACAGGTCGTATTGAAAGAGGTATCGTAAGATCTGGCGAGTCTGTAGAGATCGTTGGATTGAACAAAGAAGGTGAGAAAGCATTGACTTCAACTGTAACAGGTGTTGAGATGTTTAGAAAAATTCTTGATATTGGTGAAGCTGGTGAGAACGTAGGTCTTCTATTGAGAGGTATCGACAAAGAAATGATCAAAAGAGGTCAAGTAATTTGTAAGCCAGGATCAATCACGCCGCATACAGAATTCAAATGTGAAGTATACGTATTGTCAAAAGACGAAGGTGGACGTCACACTCCATTTATGAACAAGTATCGTCCACAGTTCTATTTGAGAACAACTGACGTAACTGGTGAGATCACTCTTCCAGAAGGTAAGGAGATGGTTATTCCAGGAGATAACTTAACATTGACTGTAAAGTTGATCTATCCAGTAGCTCTTGAAAAAGGTCTACGATTTGCAATCCGTGAGGGTGGTAGAACGGTAGGTGCAGGACAAGTTACTGAGATTATTAAGTAGTAAATGCCAAATGAAAAGGAAGAGTTCGAAAGATCTCTTCCTTTTTATAATTGCGGGCTTAGCTCAGTTGGTAGAGTGGCGGTCTCCAAAACCGTAGGTCGTAGGTTCGAGCCCTGCAGCCCGTGCAAACGATGAAAACGAAGTAATTAATAGTATTATAAAAGATAAGCAATGAAAAAGGTAACACAATATTTCAAAGACGCATACCAAGAATTGATTAACAATGTAACTTGGACGCCCATGGATGAATTGCAGAACTATACGACAATTGTATTAGTGTCATTAGTGCTTATTACTATGCTCATTCTTGTCATGGATAAGATAAGCGAGATCGTGATGGTCAACGGAATATATAATAATCTATAATCAATAGATCAAAAGCGATAGAATGGAATCAAACAAAAAATGGTATGTACTCAAAGTAGTATCGGGCCAAGAAAATAAAATCAAAGGCTATATTGAAATGGAAATTCTCCGTTCAAACTGGGAAGAGGCTATTACACATGTTTTAGTTCCAACCGAAAAGGTCTACAAGATTCGAAATGGAAAGAAAGTGATCAAGGACAAAACCTTGTATCCTGGATATATGTATATAGAAGTATCTGACAAGAATATCAGAACAGAAATGTTAGCTACCATTAGAAATATATCTGGAGTTATGAATTTTCTTGGAGGCAACCAGCCGCAGGTGTTAAGGCCTGATGAGGTACAAAAGTTGCTAGGAAAAATTGATGAAATAGCAGGTCAAGGAGAATCTTTGATGGAACCATTTATCATAAACGAGTCTGTCAAGATCATCGATGGTCCTTTCAATGATTTTATAGGAACAATAGAGGAAATCAATGAAGAAAAGAAGAAACTAAAAGTAGTGGTGAAGATATTTGGAAGAAAGCAGCCTGTAGAAGTGAGCTTCGGACAAATCAATAAAATTAGTTAGAAAAAAATAGAAAATCAATATATTATTAAACCAAAGTAGGAGGTGACAATCACCGCATAACTACTTCTAAAAAAAAGAAATGGCAAAAGAAATCGAAACCTACGTCAAACTCCAGGTCAAAGGAGGACAAGCAAATCCGGCTCCACCAATTGGTCCAGCACTTGGATCTAAAGGTGTGAATATTATGGATTTTTGCAAACAATTCAATGCAAGAACTCAAGAGCAACAAGGAAAAGTACTTCCAGTTGTTTTAACAGTATACAAAGACAAGTCATTTGATTTTGTAATTAAAACGCCTCCTACCCCAATTCTCCTTTTGGAGGCATTGAAGGCGAAGGCCGGTTCCAAAGTGCCGAATCGAAATAAAATCGGTTCTGTCACTTGGGATCAAGTGAAAACGATCGCAGAGATCAAAATGCCAGATTTGAACTGTTTCACAGTAGAGTCGGCAATGAAAATGGTTGCGGGTACAGCTCGAAGTCTTGGCATCACAGTTTCAGGAGATGCTCCTTGGGCTAATTAATATCATTATAGAAAATAAATAATAGAGAATCGTGGGAAATATATCAAAGAAAAGACAAGAAGCTAACAAGCTTGTAGATAGAACACAATTATATACACTAACAGAGGCATCTGATCTCATCAAAAAAGTCAACTTGACAAAATTTGATGCATCAGTTGATCTACATGTGAAACTGGGAATTGACCCAAGAAAAGCCGACCAAGCGCTTAGAGGAACCGTTACGCTCCCAAATGGTTCTGGAAAAACTAAGACTGTGCTTGTATTCTGTAAACCTGAAAAAGAAGCCGATGCAAAAGCTGCTGGAGCTGACTATGTAGGGTTGGACGAATATATTACCAAGATCGAACAAGGATGGACTGATATCGATGTCATTATCGCAACACCAGATGTGATGGCCATCATCGCTAAACTTGGACGTGTTCTTGGACCAAGAAATCTTATGCCAAACCCTAAATCTGGAACTGTTACACCAGATGTAGCGAAAGCGGTAGAAGAGGTGAAAAAAGGTAAGATCGCCTTTAGGGTCGACAAATTTGGTATTGTCCACTCATCTATCGGTAGAGTATCTTTCACACCAGACCAAATCAAACAGAATGCTGAAGAATTCATTTCTACACTTGTAAAAATGAAACCAAGCTCTGCAAAGGGTATTTATATGAGATCCATCTCGATGGCATCTACTATGAGTCCTGGAATCAATATTGATACAAAATCTATAAGCAGTAACTAGTATGAAAAAACAAGAAAAAAGTCAAGTAATTGCAGACTTGAAGCAAAAGTTTGATGATGCTACATTCTTCTACTTTGTAGATGAATCAACGCTTCCTTCAGGCAAGACTTCAAGCCTAAGACGTTCCGCTTTTGAGAAAAACATCTCGTACACTGTTGTAAAGAATTCTCTCATTCAGAAAGCACTCGAAGCTTCCAATAAGAATGCTGACGAAATGATTGGAGCACTACACGGGCCTACTGCAGTATTTTTCTCAAATCAATCTAATGATATTGCCAAGCTAATCAAAGAGTTTAGAGGTGACAACCCTAAGCCTGAATTGAAAGCAGCATACATTGATTCTGACATTTTTATGGGTGATGGTGAACTAAATTCATTAGTTAACTTGAAATCGAAGTCAGAATTGATCGGTGAAATCATCGGACTACTTCAGTCGCCTGCGACAAATCTTATCAGCGCGCTTGAAAGCAATGCTGGTGGAAAAATCGCTGGACTATTAAAAACCATGGAAAACAAATAACCAAATTTATCAAAAACAAACAAATTAAAATAACAACCCAAAATTAAATTATTATGGCAGATTTAAAAGCAATGGCAGAAAGCCTAGTAGGTTTAACTGTGAAAGAAGTTAAAGAACTTGCAGACATCCTAAAAAATGATTACGGAATTGAGGCTGCTGCTGCAGCTCCAGTTATGATGGCAGGTCCTGCTGCTGGATCAGCTGCTGAAGCTGAAAAAACGGAGTTTGACATCGTGCTTATTAGCGCAGGTGGTGCAAAACTGAACGTTGTAAAAGTAGTAAAAGACGTAACAGGTCTTGGTTTGAAAGAAGCTAAAGATATTGTTGATGCGAATGGTGTAGTGAAAGAAAAAGCTAACAAATCAGAAGCAGAAACTATCAAGAAGCAACTGGAAGAAGCAGGAGCTACAGTAGAATTGAAATAATTATAGTCCTTGAAAAAGGAACGAAGAATTATTTCTTAAAATTAGGAAAAGGCTTACATCAATTTGGTGTAAGCCTATCCTTATTTGTACCGCATAGCATATAAAGAGTAGCTAAACTCTTTGTCTACTGACCACTACTTAACAGAACAAATAAAACTATCCTAATAGTAACATGTCACAAGCCATCAAATCAGCAAGAGTAAATTTTGGTAAAGCCAAAGTGAAGGCCGAATATCCTAATCTACTGGATATACAAAGGGAATCGTTTGTAGAATTTTTTCAAGTTAATACTTCCCAAGATCAAAGAAATTTTGAAGGACTTTACAAAGTATTCGAAGAGAACTTCCCAATATCAGACGCTCGAAATATCTTTTTATTGGAGTTTTTAGAGTATAACATCGATCCACCGCGCTATTCAATCGAAGAGTGTATTCAAAGAGGTCTGACGTATTCCGTTCCTTTGCGAGCAAAGCTCAAATTGTCATGTAATGACGAAGAACACATTGATTTTAAAACAATAGTACAGGAGGTTTTTTTAGGAAATATTCCTTATATGACCAACAAAGGTACATTTATTATAAATGGTGCAGAGCGAGTTATTGTAACTCAACTACACCGTTCACCATCCGTCTTTTTTGGACAGAGTACACATCCAAATGGCACAGCGATCTATTCTGCTCGTGTGATACCATTCAAGGGTGCGTGGATGGAATTTGCTACAGACATCAACAATGTTATGTATGCATACATTGATAGAAAGAAGAAGTTTCCTGTGACCATGCTCTTGAGAGCAATTGGTTATGATACCGATCGCGATATCCTCAATTTATTTGAGATTGCAGATGAGGTGAAGGTTAATAAAACAAGCATCAAAAAACTTATCGGTCGAAAGTTGGCTGCTCGTCTTTTGAAGACTTGGGTTGAAGACTTCGTAGATGAGGATACTGGTGAAGTTGTCTCCATCGAGAGAAATGAAGTTGTATTTGAAAGAGATATGGTGATTTCTGATGAAATGACTGAAAGAATTTTGGAATCTGGAGTTGATAGTGTAACTCTTCAGAAAGAAGATAGTCAACTCGATTATTCTATAATATACAACACGCTCCAAAAAGATACATCGAATAGTGAAAGAGAAGCATTAAACACTATTTATCGTCAATTGCGAGGTGTAGAAGCTCCAGATGATGAGACAGCAAGAGATGTAATTGACAAATTATTCTTCTCAGATCGTAGATATGATCTTGGAGAAGTTGGTCGATTCAAAATCAACCAAAAACTTCAATTGGATGTTCCAATGGAGACCAGAGTTCTAACCAAAAGAGATATTGTAGCTATTGTAAGCTATATTGTTTCTCTTGTGAATGGAAAGGCAGATGTCGACGATATTGATCACTTGAGCAATCGACGAGTGCGAACAGTTGGTGAACAATTATACTCTCAATTTGGACTTGGTCTAAGTAGAATGGCTCGAACGATTCGTGAAAGAATGAACGTACGAGACAATGAAGTATTCGCACCAATTGATTTGATCAATTCAAGATCATTGAGCTCTGTCATCAATTCTTTCTTTGGAACGTCACAATTATCTCAATTTTTAGATCAGACAAATCCATTGGCAGAAATCACAAACAAGCGTCGTGTTTCTGCACTAGGACCAGGTGGTTTGAGTAGAGAACGAGCAGGTTTTGAGGTACGAGATGTTCACTATTCTCACTATGGTCGATTGTGTACTATTGAGACGCCTGAAGGTCCAAACATTGGACTGATTTCAACACTCTGTGTTCATGCAAAGGTCAATGATAGAGGTTTCCTCGAAACGCCATACTTCAAAGTTACTAATGGAAAAGTAGATTTGAAAGGAACTCCAGAGTATTTATCTGCAGATGATGAAGATGAAAAGAAAATTGCGCAAGCAAAAATCGATATTTCAGACAAAGGCGTTATTGAGAATGAAAATCTAATTGCCAGAAAAACTGGTGATTTCCCTCTACTAACCCCAGCGGAAATTGATTATATTGACGTTGCGCCAAATCAAATTGTAGGAGTTTCAGCATCACTTATTCCATTCTTGGAACATGATGATGCGAACCGAGCCTTGATGGGATCCAACATGCAAAGACAAGCTGTGCCGCTTCTCAAGCCGCAAGCTCCAATTGTAGGTACTGGATTTGAGGCTATTGTGGCACAAGATTCCAACAACCTTATCAATGCTGAGGCAAATGGAAAAGTGGTTTATGTCGATTCTGAGAAAATCCAATTGATTTTTGAAAGAACAGAAAATGAAAAGACCATAAGTTTTGATGATGAAATAACCACTTATCACTTACCAAAATTCAAAAGAACAAATCAGGGCACTTGTGTCAACTTGAAACCAATCGTTCGAAAGGGCGATACTGTGACGAAGGGTCAAGTTCTTTGTGAAGGATTTGCAACGAATCAAGGGGAGTTAGCATTGGGACAAAACTTGAAAGTGGCATTTATGCCCTGGAAAGGTTATAACTTTGAAGATGCGATTGTGATTTCTGAGAGAATACTTAAAGAGGATGTATTTACATCCATTCATATTGAGGAGTATGATCTTGAAGTACGTGATACCAAGTTAGGTGAGGAAGAGCTTACGGCGGATATTCCAAACGTTTCTGAGGAAGCAACTAAGGATCTAAATAGAGACGGTGTTATTCGTCTTGGTGCAAGAGTAAAAGAAGGTGATATCCTAGTCGGAAAGGTAACTCCAAAAGGAGAAACGGATCCAACACCAGAAGAAAAACTTCTAAGAGCTATCTTTGGTGACAAGGCTGGAGATGTCAAAGACGCCTCTCTCAAAGCTCCACCAAGTGCAGAAGGTATTGTTATCTCTACCAAGGTGTTTACCAGAGCCAATAAGGAAGCTAAGAAGAAAGGTAAAGCGAATCTAGAAATAGAGAATTTGGATAAAGAGTTTGATAAAAACTCTAAGGGGTTAAAAACTGTACTATTTGATAAGCTTGGAAAATTACTTATTGGAAAAACTGCAAATTCTATTAAGAATTTCTTCAAAGAAGAGATAGTAGCCAAAGGGTCTAAATTCACCGCAAAAGTTATTTCTGATATAGAATATAAAGATGTCGATGGGAATAATTGGACTTCAGATGAGGTTACTAATAAACTTGTCAAAGATATTATCCACAATTTTAATTTGAAATTAAATGAAATTACGGGATACTATAAAAGAGAAAAATACAACCTTACGATTGGAGATGAGTTGCCTAATGGTGTATTACAACTTGCCAAAGTTCATCTTGCGGTTAAGAGAAAACTGAAAGTTGGAGATAAACTTGCAGGACGTCACGGTAACAAAGGTATTGTAGCCAAAATTGTTCGAGAAGAGGATATGCCATTCTTGGAAAATGGAGAGGCTATTGATATTGTATTGAATCCACTTGGTGTACCTTCACGTATGAACCTAGGTCAAGTATATGAGTCCGTTCTCGGATGGGCAGGTCAGATTTTGGATGTGAAATTTGCAACACCAGTTCTTGATGGTGCTACCGTTGGTGAAATTGATGAGTGGATGAAGAAAGCGAATCTACCATATCTTGGATCTACGTATTTGTATGATGGAGAATCTGGAGATCGTTTTGATCAAAAAACGACCGTTGGTGTTATTTATATGTTGAAGTTAAGCCACATGGTTGATGACAAAATGCACGCTCGTTCTACTGGTCCATATTCACTTATTACGCAACAACCACTCGGTGGAAAGGCGCAGTTTGGTGGTCAGAGATTTGGAGAGATGGAGGTTTGGGCCGTAGAAGCATACGGTGCAGCAAATATTCTAAGAGAACTTCTTACCATTAAATCTGATGATATTCCAGGTCGTGCGAAGGCATACGAGGCAATTGTCAAAGGAGAAAATATTCCACAGTTCGGCTTGCCGGAATCATTCAATGTACTCGTACACGAATTGAGAGGTCTGGCATTGGATCTGAAATTTGACTAAAAACACGCTTAGCGATTTGTAAAAAGTAATTGGAAAAAACAAAAGAAATTATGACATTCAACAGAGGAAATATACAACCCAAAACTGATTTTCGTTCACTGACCATCACACTAGCGTCTCCTGACTCTATCAAAGAAAGGTCACGAGGCGAGGTCACCAAGCCAGAGACCATCAATTATCGAACATACAAGCCTGAAAGAGATGGTTTGTTTTGTGAGAAAGTTTTTGGACCTGTCAAGGATTATGAGTGCTACTGTGGTAAATACAAAAGAATACGTTACAAAGGAACGGTTTGTGATCGTTGTGGCGTAGAAGTGACAGAGAAGAAAGTCCGTCGTGAAAGAATGGGACATATCCAATTGGTTGTGCCAGTGGTACACATTTGGTACTTCCGCTCGCTTCCAAACAAGATTGGATATTTGCTTGGAATGAGTTCAAAGAATATCGAAAGTATTGTTTATTATGAGAAGTACGTCGTTATTCAATCAGGTAATGCATCTCAAGAATTTACAATAATCAATGAGAAAGGTGAGCAAGAGATTCGAAGCTATAATAGATTGGATTTATTGACAGAAGAGGAATATTTGGCAGCAATGTCAAGTCCTGAATTGGCAAATAACTATATGTTGGATGACAAAGATCCAAATAAATTTATTGCAAAAATGGGAGGAGAGTCCATACGAGACCTCTTGATATCTATCAACTTAGATGATCTTTCATTTGCCCTAAGAAATCAGGCTCACACAGAGACTTCTCGTCAGAGAAAACAAGAAGCACTCAAGAGATTGTCTGTTGTAGAAGCGTTTAGAGAAGCAAATACAAGGATAGAGAATAAGCCAGAGTGGACTGTCATTTCATTATTGCCAGTAGTACCGCCTGAATTAAGACCTTTGGTTCCATTGGATGGAGGTCGTTTTGCTTCTTCTGATTTAAATGATTTGTATCGTCGTGTGATCATCAGAAACAATCGTTTGAAGCGATTGGTGGAGATCAAAGCACCTGAAGTTATTCTCCGAAATGAGAAGAGAATGCTCCAAGAAGCGGTGGATTCATTGTTTGATAATTCAAGAAAATCGAATGCTGTCAAAGCAGAAGGTGGACGTGCCTTGAAATCAATTTCAGATTCATTGAAAGGTAAGCAAGGTCGTTTCCGTCAAAACCTTCTTGGTAAGAGGGTTGACTATTCTGGTCGTTCGGTGATCGTAGTCGGTCCAACTCTTCAAATGCATGAGTGTGGATTGCCTAAGGATATGGCAGCGGAATTGTTCAAACCATTTATTATAAGAAAATTGATCGAAAGAGGAATCGTTCGAACAGTTAAATCTGCTAAGAAATTGGTAGATCGAAAAGATGCTGTAATCTGGGATATCTTAGAAAATATCTTGAAGGGACATCCGATCTTATTGAATAGAGCGCCAACACTTCACAGATTATCAATTCAGGCATTTATGCCGAAATTGGTTGAAGGAAAGGCCATTCGACTACATCCTCTTGTAACGACTGCATTCAACGCGGATTTTGATGGTGATCAGATGGCGGTTCACGTTCCATTGAGTAATGAGGCAATTCTTGAAGGACAGCTATTGATGCTTTCTTCACACAATATATTGAATCCGCAAAATGGAACTCCAGTAACCCTTCCTTCTCAGGACATGGTTTTGGGTCTATATTATATGACCAATATCAAAAGAAGCACTCCGGAAGCACCTGTAAAAGGTGAAGGAAGAAGTTTCTATTCCAACGAGGAGGTGATAATAGCATACAATGAAGGAAAGGTAGATCTTCATGCACCAATTAAATGTCGTGTACAAGTTGAGGAGAATGAAGAGCTTAAAATGAAATTGATCGAAACCTCAGTAGGTCGAGTCATTGCCAATCAATTTATTCCTACAGAAATGGGATTTGTCAATGAACTACTTTCTAAGAAGGCATTGAAAGAAATCATTTCTTCAATCATCGAAAAAACAAGTGTTAAGCGAACGGCTTTATTCTTGGATGATATCAAGAATCTTGGATTTACAATGGCATTCAAGGGCGGATTATCTTTCAACTTGGAAGATGTCTTGACTCCAGAGGTCAAAGATCGATTGGTAAAATCAGCCAAGGTTCAAGTAGCAGACATCAATGAACTTCACCAAGAAGGTCATATCACCGAGCGTGAAAGATACAATCAAGTCGTAGACACTTGGGAGAAAATGGACAACAACATTACCATTGATTTGATGACTCGTTTGAAGAAAGATAAGCAAGGATTCAACTCAATCTATATGATGCTAGATTCTGGGGCAAGGGGTTCCCGTGCGCAGATCAAGCAGCTAGGTGGTGTTC
>CANHJR010000018.1 GCA_947461165.1 Saprospirales bacterium
ATGAGTGGTCATCCTCTCGATAAGTACAAGAAAGTGATTCGAGATACGACCATTACGATATTTGAAGAAATAAAACTCAGTCGCGGTGAGGAATGGATTGTAGGATTGGTCAAGGATATCCAGGAAGATACAGAGAAAACATATTTGCGATTTAAGTTGCTTGGATTGGACGATGCGATATCCTTGAATCTGAAAAAAGAAAGGTTAGAGAAATACAGCAAATACATAGAGGATGGCAAAATCATTATGGTTCAGCTAAAGTGGAGCAGTTTTGAAAGCAAGAAGGACAATAAGGTTATTGAATTTTTTGATATAAAGAATATTTTGCCAGAACCTAGTATTTATACATCTATTCGTAAATTGATTTTGTCTCTCGATATGCCCAATTTTCAATCAGAAATGCTAGGAAAAATGGTATACGTTATTGAAAAATATAAGGGAACGACTCCTGTCTACCTCAGTATCGAGACACCAATGATAACACCCCCACTTTCTGCACAGATTGTCAATACAGTAGATTCAAAAATGCTCGACGATAGAGACGGGGATGTCGAATTGGACGTGTCCGATGAAGCAGAATTAGAGACACTAGATGGTATCCAAGCTGAGAAAATGGGTCCAATGTTGAACGCACTAGAAATCAAGTCAACCACATATTCAGTCAAAATATGCGAAGAATTATTAAACGAATTGTCAGCAATATTAACTGAAGACAAGGTTACGGTTCTCATTTAGCGATAATTAATTATTTTTACAGTCTATAATAAAAACAAACAATAGAATAAAATTATGCAAGCAGCATCCTTAGAGTCTAAAGAACAAATATACGACGCGGTCAAAGAAGAACTTCGCGATTGGCATAAAATTTTAAGGCAATATCAAGTGCCTGACACCAAAAAAGCGATGTTTCATACGGGCTTGACATTCGCTATGTATTTGAGCGTATGGATTTTTCAATATTGGTTATTGGAAAATAATTATTCCGCGTGGTGGGTCGTTCTGATTGCAATTTGGAATGGAATAACCTTAGGTCGAGTTTTTATCATTCAGCATGATTGTGGACATAAGTCTTTCACTGCAAAGCAATGGTTAAACGATACGATAGGAACCATTTGTAGCTTTGCTACTATTATACCTTATAAGTATTGGGCTAAATCTCACGATTTTCACCATGCTCATAACGGACAGTTGGAAACATCGGATATAGGGGATTTTGAATGTCTCAATACAGAGCAATACGCGAACTTGAATTGGAAACAAAAAGTTAGATATAGAATATATCGTTCTCCACTGTATTTTGCAACCATAGGTGGCCCAGCGTATGTTGCCGTTTTCAACAGATTTCGCTTTTTGAAATCGGAATACTTTGAAAAGGTGAAAAATAATGTAACAGTTAATAATGTTCTATTCTTTTTGGCATATCTTCTTTTGGGATGGGTATTGGGTTGGAAAAATTTCTTAATCGTACAATTTGCTAATATTTGCTTTTTTGGAGTGATGGCTTTATGGTTCTTTTATGTGCAGCATCAGTACATGGATATTTACAAAGAAGGTAAAGACAATTGGAATTATCTG
Organism: Saprospirales bacterium; assembly: GCA_947461165.1. Lineage (GTDB taxonomy): Bacteria > Bacteroidota > Bacteroidia > Chitinophagales > JADJOU01 > CHPMRC01. The sequence goes on from CANHJR010000018.1 coordinate 1,576, forward strand.
TTGTCCGCGATTCGAGGCAGTACTTTTTATAAATTGCCAAGATGGATGCATTTCATGACAGGGAATATCGGATATCATCATATTCATCATTTGAGTCCTTCTATTCCTTTCTATAATTTGAGAAAGTGTAGCATTGAGAATCCAATATTCCAAAAGTATTGTGTTCCAATTACTTTTTGGCAAAGCTTTAAAACAATTTATGCTAATCTCTGGGATGACAAAAACAAAAGAATGGTTTCATTCAAAGAGTTTAAAAAGAATTACCAAGCATCATAATATTATAAATAGCAGAGGGTAGAACAAATTGTTTTACCCTTTTCTTTTTTAGCCTTCCGAAATTCTAAACAAGGCACCATATATCATTAGACGTCGAACATGAACATCACAAGCAGAAAATTTATTGGATCATTTAACAAGCTAAACGAATTGCCTACAAATGGTACACCTGAATTTTGTTTTATCGGGCGCTCCAATGTCGGCAAATCATCTTTGATCAATTTTATCACTGGAAAAAATGATCTCGCAAAAGTTTCATCTACTCCAGGCAAAACGCAGTCTTTGAATTATTTTCTGCTCAATAATTTGTGGTATCTCGTGGATCTTCCAGGTTATGGATACGCAAGAAGAAGCAAAACACTTCGAAGCGAATGGGACAAGGTGATGTATCGCTATTTTGAGGAACGAGAATCTTTGACCAATATTTTCTTGCTCATCGACAGTCGTATAAAGCCAATGAAAAGCGATTTAGAAATGATTGACTGGTTGGGTGAAAATGGCGTTCCATTTAGTCTAGTGTATACCAAAGCCGATACTCGTGAATTGAAACAATGCAAGATCAATATCAAGATTTTTGAGGATAAGCTCAGTGAAACCTGGTCCGAACTACCAATTTCATTCGTCACATCAAGTGAAGAGCGAAGAGGAAAGGAAGAAATTTTGAATTATATCGAATCATGTGTACATGGGCTCAATGAACAGTAAGACAAACTTCTAAGTCAGAATTTATTCATACATCCTATTTAAAAAGAACGTAAACCGAAGAAAGAAATCAAAATTCCAACCTATGAATATTGCCCAATCACTATTAGATATCCAAGCAGTCAAATTATCACCAACAAAACCATTTATTTGGGCTAGTGGTGCAGAATCACCAATCTACTGCGACAATAGGATTACGCTCTCATATCCATCAGTACGTGAAGATATTTGCAATGCCTTTGTGGCGAAGGTTAAGGATTTGTATCCAAATGCAGAAGCAATTGTCGGTGTAGCGACGGGTGGAATTGCTATTGGTGCCTTGGTCGCGGATCGGTTGGGGTTGCCATTTGCTTATGTTCGTGACAAGCCAAAAGCACATGGAAGAGAAAATACCGTGGAAGGTTTTTTGAACCAAGACTCCAAGGTTGTCGTCATTGAGGACTTAATCTCTACAGGCGGTTCGAGCTTGAAAGCTGTTGAATCTCTCCGAAACTACGGTGTGGAGGTCCTAGGGTTGTTGGCTATATTTACTTATAATTTTACCAAAGCGGATATCGCTTTTGACGAAGCGAAGTGCTCCCAAAACACCTTGACGAGTTTCACAGAATTGATTAGTCTCATAGAATCCAGTCCTGCCTATTCTACTAACGATATTGAATACATGAAGGCTTGGTATCAAAAGGGGATATAGGCAGAAATTAAACAACTAAAAAGCAAGCCTCAATACCTCAACTCAAAAATTGATTCTGAGTTTGTGTTTTCGGCGGATTGATTTCGACCTTTCCAATACATATCGCCGGAATGCTCGCCATGTATTATTGTTGCATTGGTGGTTTTGAAGATCAGAATATCCGAATGCATCGTCACCCAACCCGCCTTTTTGGAAGACAGAAATTTACTTGCTTTTTTGACAGCATATTTCTTCATCCCTTCTTTCCAATCCAAAAATAACATGCTTATATGCAGCTTCATGGGATCTAGCAATTCAATAGAGAATCTTAGATGTTGCATCCATTGTTCTTCATTTACAGTAAATGAAAGAGATTTGAAGCCGGCAAAACATTCATTTTTAGAATGATCATTTTGAACGATCTTCTGGATTGGAGTAGATTGATATTCTTTCTTTTTGGTCCAATGATAGCTCTCTGTTTCCGATACCAATTCAAGTTCGGTTCGATTTCTTCGATAACCAATTATCAAATAGGGAATATTGATTTCATATTCCGTTTTATTGGAAAACATGGCGCATTCCATCGTTTCACAGTTGCCTACCCAGTCTGCTTGCAATTCAAATTCAGCACAATGATTTACAGAATCGAAAACGAGGTTACTTGTGTGAATTTGAAAATGCACTGGTTTGTCAGATCGTCGGATAGACTTCAGTTCGAATCCGTTGAGAATGACCTCCGCGCGAGAGCAGTTTTGAAATTCCTTAGGTAGCGTAAGAATAATGTTGTCTCGACTGGTTAGTAGTTTTGCTTCCTTTCCTGTGAGTGTGATTTTATGATTTCCTTGAAAAAAGAAAAGATCTTGACTTTCGACAAGGGTGTGGTATTGGCGAAAGGTCGTACTGTCACGTCCAGCTCCAGAAGCGCTATAATGCTTGCCAACAAATGTTCCCATTTCATTCATAGAAACCATACTTCCAATTCGATTGATGCGATGGTTGTAGGTCCATTGATGATCAAAACCTCGCCAGACGATAGCTTTGTGGATGCTGTTTTTATCTTGAGACAAAAGGCTCATAGAAAGATTGACAATGAAGAAGATCAGGTTTTTTTTCATTTCAAAATTCTGTATTTTTAACCAAGATAATAGGATTCGTGAGCAAGAGAAATTTGAAATCTCATTCTAGCAAAATTATTCAATTCTAGTTCAACAGCGTTCAAGATTTTTTTCTTCAATCACCTAAGTGGATATCTCGTATCGTCCAAGCGAATTTTTCTAGCTAGTTTTGCATATTAAATGATGAAAAAATGAGTCCGACAGAAAACTATCTCAAACGTGGCGTTAGTGCCAAAAAAGAGGATGTCCATCAGGCGATTACAAATTTGGATCAAGGATTATTTTCCAAGTTGTTTTGCAAAGTTTTTCCTGATGTTTTGGGTGGATCAGACGAGTTTGTCAATCTGATGAGCAGCGATGGCTCTGGGACGAAATCGGCGATAGCTTATTTATATTGGATGGAAACAGGCGATGCCTCTGTATTTCGCGGAATAGGGCAAGATGCATTGGTTATGAATCTAGATGATATGGCATGTGTCGGGGCAATGGATAATTTTCTTTTTACCTCCATTATCAATCGAAATAAACATCGAATTCCAGGAGAAATCATCAAGGAGATCATAGATGGAACCAAAGAATACATCGACACCTTGTCTGATAAAGGGGTTCACATCACCTATACTGGTGGAGAAACAGCCGATGTCGGTGATGTCGTCCGCACCGTTTCGGTAGATGCTAGTATGGTAGCTCGAATGAAAAAATCAGATATTATTCAAACCAATAGCATCGCACCTGGACAAATTATAGTCGGTTTGGCGAGTTATGGCAATTGTAGCTATGAAAAACGATATAATAGTGGAATGGGTAGCAATGGTTTGACTTCCGCGCGACATGACTTGTTGTCTTCACATTACACACAATTTGAGGAAACCATCGAGAAGATGGTTGATCCTGCAGTTCAGTATACTGGAAAAAACCGATTGACAGATGTGGTATATGAGAATTGGAATCTCGGTCAACTGATTTTGTCGCCGACGATGAGTTTTACACCGATATTGAAGAACCTTTTTGATAGCGTTGGTCGAAATCAAATTAAATCTATTGTTCATTGTACTGGTGGTGGTGCTTCAAAGGTGCTCCATTTTGCTGAGAGAGTAAAAATTGTGAAAGACAATATGCTGCCGACACCTTTTTTATTTGATTATATCCAATCACAAAGTCAGACAAGTTGGCAAGAAATGTTTCAAGTCTTCAATATGGGTACTCGTCTTGAAATTTACATCGAGAATGAGGCTATTGCCAAGGAAATTATAGCTATTTCGAAATCATTTGGTGTGGATGCACAAATTATTGGATATGTCGAGTCTAGTGAAAAGGCTGAGGTCGAGGTGAAACATAATCTGATTAGTTACCATTATTTTGCCTAGTATTGCCAATGAATGTTTCAGATCTAAGCGTATATCCATCCTATTTCAAGCACTATTTTGAGCTTGTTGGGAATCATTCTTTAGAACAAATTTTGGAGAAGAGGATGTTCAATGCCTTGGATTTTTATCAAGAAATACCAGCCAATAAATGGTCGTATAGCTACGAGGAAGGCAAGTGGAGTATGCAGAAAGTGTTGCAACATGTTTTGGATGCAGAAGCAATCTTTTTGTTTCGAGCGATAAGCGTTGCACGCGGAGAAAAGCAATCCTTGCCTGGCTGGAATGAGAATGAATATGCCAGTAATATACAGGAATCAAGTATCGATATCACGAGACTATTCAGAGCTCTAGGACACCAAATGAATCTAACGAAATATTATTTCTCCACGTTTAGTCCAGAGGAAATACAACGAATCGGAATTGTCAATGGCCATGAAACTTCTGTTGGAGCGATGGGTTTTGCCATCGCTGGTCACGAAATACATCACCGCAATATTATTAAAGAACGATATTTCTAAAATATAAATTTCAATCGATTACAAATGAAACTGAATCTTACCAGGCCACTTGCTTTTTTTGATCTAGAAACAACTGGATTAGATGTCGTAAAGGATAAAATTGTCGAAATTTCAATCTTGAAAATTTTTCCAGACGAACAGCGCAAGTCCATATATTTCTTGGTAAACCCCGACATGCTGATTCCAAAGGAAGTTTCAGACATTCATGGCATTACCAATGAGCGTGTCGCCACTGCTCCTAAATTCAAAGACATCGCGCAAGAAATTGCAGATTTTTTGAAAGATGCAGATCTTGCCGGTTTCAACTCAAACCGATTTGATATTCCGGTTTTGATGGAAGAAATGTTGAGACTAGGCATCGACTTGGAGTTAGATAAGAAGTCAAACATTGATGTACAAACGATTTTTTTCAAAATGGAAAAGCGCGATTTGACTTCAGCCTACAAGTTTTATTGCGATAAGACCTTGGAAAATGCTCACACAGCTGAGGCAGATACCGAAGCAACATATGAGGTATTCAAAGCGCAGCTAGAACGATATCCCGATATCATCAATAGCATCGAATATATTTCACAAACATTCAATGACGGATCCAATCATGTCGATACCGGCAAACGGATAATGAAACGTGGCAATGACTTCGTGTTATGCTTTGGAAAACATAAGGATCGTACTTTTCAAGAGGTTTTTGAGCAGGACAAAGGCTATTTTAGATGGATGTATAATGCGGACTTTGGACTACATACCAAGGCAAAGCTCAAGGAAATTTGTGATGATTTAGGAATTAAAGTTTCGTAACCTCATTATATTTGCAAAATGAAAAATACGCTCGTCATTATTCCGACTTACAACGAAAAAGACAATGTGGCATCCATGATCGAGGCTGTCATGTCCCTTGGCGAGAAATTTGATTTGCTTATAATAGATGACGGATCACCAGATGGTACCGCTCAGATAGTCAAAGATCACCAATCAAAATTCCAAGATCGTATTCATATGATAGAACGAGAAGGGAAGCTTGGTCTTGGAACAGCATATATTCGTGGTTTTGAGTGGGCATTAGAAAAAACTTATATCAAAATCTGTGAGATGGATTGTGATTTTTCGCATAGTCCGTCCGATCTACCAAGACTTTGTGAAGCCGTGGACCAAGGTGCTGATGTCGCTGTTGGGTCTCGATATGTCGATGGTGGAGGAGTCTACAATTGGCCGAAGCGGAGGATTTTATTGTCCCGTGGTGCATCCCTCTACGCAGGATTAGTTACTGGAATACCAGTGAAGGATACGACAGCTGGCTTTGTCTGTTATAGTCGTAATTTTCTAGAAAAACTAAACTTTGAAAAAATCGTATTCAAAGGGTATGCATTTCAGATTCAAATGAAATATGCTGCATATCTACTTGGATTTAAAATTGTCGAGGTCCCTATATTCTTTAAAGATAGAGAAGAAGGTGTTTCCAAAATGTCTGGCAATATCATCACCGAAGCTATTTTTGGAATTCTCAAGTTGCGATTTGATTCTTCCAAGGAAGATTATGCAAGGTCTAAGTAGCTAATTAGCTTACAACCACTATTTAGATTATTCGGCTCCGTCAGATTTTGCTCTTTCGATAGCGTAATTTCCGATTTTTTTACCTACAACAAGCCCTACTTCACAGTCAGATCGGTAGTGAATACACCCATAAAGCCTGGAGTCAGAGGCCTCCTTTGCCATTTCATTATAATGATCCTTTTTTGTAGGATTCAAATATCCTAGGATTTGCGCAGCAGCGCCACTAAATGTGCTATGGCCAGAAATGAAGGCTGGAAAATTTGGCAGTCCTAAGCAGGTTTTAATTCTCGTATCCATTTGCATCGGGCGGGGATTGAAATAATAGTATTTGGCATCCCAAGCAACGATGGCTGCATCCATAAGAGCCATGTTGAGCAAAGCCATGTTTCGAGACCATCGTGGTTCGCTCAGATTCATCTGCACATAGTCTTCTGATGCTATATGATTCCAATGGCCAGGAGGTGTGTAGGTCCGAATCCCATCAGCCCAGAAGTTTGCTATCCGCTCTTGGTCTCGAGTAAGGTTGCCAGAAAATTGTAGGATTTCTTCCAATTCTTTTTTGAATTGATCAGAATGAACGGAAGGTGGTGGAGATGGCCTCAAGTTAGCAGCAATTGCTGAAGTTGGAAATAAGAAAGGCTGAACCTTCCCAAATAAGGGCAACATTGGCGGTCTTGGGGGTGATTCTTGGCTTATCCATGGCGTTTCTCCTCTGGAAACGGCAGTTTGTTCTAGGTTTTTCCAAAGAGAAGCATTGCCACCTGCTGTTCCTGCACCATCTGTTTTCGCCCTTGAAATAAACTTGGATGCAACTTCTTTGCCAAGTTGCATACTAGCTTCCCAATCGCTTTCAGTGCAGCTACCACCAGCCATGCGAGCTTTCTTGTGTTCCAATACCTTTGTATTGATAGTTTCAAAATCTGCTGGAAATAGTAGCTTCATAATCTCAAGTGAAACACCAGCAATAACAGCATCTTCGCAGGGAAAGGATGAAATATAGTTGTTTTTGAAGGACGATCTGATTTGGGAATCTGTTTCAAAAGGAAACTTCTTCCGATAGATTTTTTTATAATGATAAGCAACTATCAAAGCATCATATTGAGAAGCACTCAAATAGGCATAGGCTCTCGCTGCATAAGGCGGTGTGGCAAAGGGAAATGTCGGATATGCAAAAGGGTTGTTGCTATTTGGAATCGGATATGAACCATCTGGATTTTGGTATGGAGGAAGGTTGTTTTTTGCCACCAACTCTCTCATGATTTCATTCCAGCGTAGAATACTACCACTGCCCCAATAGTTGATCAGATTTTGATCTGAAGAAGATAAATTTGCCTGAATATCTTTGATCTTTTTGATCTCAATTGGATATAAATTAGAATTTACATCCATTGGTGCTGGACAATTTATGTCGCCTGTTTTGGTTAATAATATAAACTTCCAATCGTTCGTATTGGTATCCAACCTCGTAGGATTGAGGGTTGGATATGATAGGTTGTCTTCTTGAATAGTTTTGGAGCAGGAGCTCAAAAATATTATTGTCAAAAAACTGAATATATATAATTTGTTTTGTCGAGTCATTTGATCTTAATTGGATGTGGAACCGAAAATATAAAACGCCCCGAATTGAATGCCAGACAATTGTCCCATGTTTTTTCCACGAAAGACAGTATACCCATTTACCAAAAAGGACAAACCGGATACCGGAGTTTCTATTTTGGCATAAAAGCCGAGACGTTGGAAATCCATTTCATTACTTGGAAAAGGCATTCCGTTCTTTGGGATATCAAACCCACCTAGTGTATTGGTGTATTCGTGGTATATATCGGCTATAAATTGATCATTTCGATAACCAAATCGTGTATTGTAATGGTATTGATTTGGAATCTCAACTTGATTGCTATAAATCATTCTATCCGTATAGTATGTATTTCTATCCAAGGTGATATTTGATCGGTAAATGTATGCTCCAGAAACAGTCATATACCAGTTGTTTTCCTCATAATCTAAAAGGAATCGAGCAGTTATGTTGTGGCTGCCTCTTCCTATTGATAACGGCATAAAGTCAGGGTTATAATTGCTAGCTGGAAATGAATAACCACCTAATCCAATGATTTGTATATTTCCATTTAGAAATTTCTTATCTAGAGCTTGAAATTTAACCCATAAACTAGCATCTTGAATGCCATTTTGGCTAGCAAGGTTGCCTGCAGTTGTATTGGAATGAATATATGGAATCGAAAAGATAACGTTGAGGCGATCGCTCAACCCATAATTCCCCATTACTGATAATGCCTTGTATTGGACGGTTCCGAGGTTAGCATTGTCCCGATTGAATTCACTTTCCCAATAACGATTGAAACTGCTTGTTTCCGCTGTCGTACCTACGCAAAAAATATTTTTGGACATAAATAAGCCATCAAATTCAGTTTGTGCATTTATACTGCTGCATAAAACGAAAAGAATTCCAAAGAATGAAAGCTTTGTTAAGACTAATTTATTTTTCAAAATAAGTTGTTTCTATTCTTAACAAAACTAAATAAAAATTCCCAAAAAATAGATTTATTTCTTCGGTTTATAATTAGCCTTGGTCAAAATCTCTTTAGGTGAGGTTGTCAAAATCTCCATTAGAGATTTATTCGTTTTGTCTGCATAGGCCTTTACGATCTGCCATCCAATCCAAGATCCTACATTCCCTGGGCTTTC
>CANHJR010000019.1 GCA_947461165.1 Saprospirales bacterium
AGAATAAACTTGGAAATAATGTCTTGTCGAACACCTTCTTTCCATCGAAAACTAACTGGTTTTTCATCTTTGACTTCGGCGACGGATGTTCGAGAAATTAGATTACCTTGATTGTCAAGAAATAGAGAATCAAGCCCTTCAAATCGCATTTTAACATCGCTTGGCTTAGCCCCAGGCCGGAGGAAAAAGGTATATTTTGGTTGGTAATCGGAAGAATTTATATGTAGATCTATATTGGGATAGAGGTCCTTGTAAATGATTTCCTCATAACCGCCAACATTGGTTTTCCATTTAGATTGATCGTTTCCAAGATAGTAATTGAAGTATTCTTCCGTTTTGTACTTATTTGTAATTTTTGAATTCAAATTCGCTCCTTCAAATCTGATTTGATAGACATGTCCTCGATAAATGAACTCATTATTATTCTGAAAATGGAAGCTTTTGTTTTCTCTGAGGTGCACCGTTAATCGATCCTTTTCGAGAAAAATAGCTCCCTGACGAATATCCGCTTTGTACCGAATGACATCATTCCACTGCCCATCATTCTTGACAAAAATCAGATGACCTTCGTGACCGATTGCCAGATAAGAATGTAAAAGAAAAATAAGCGAAACAAAAAATCTCAAAATTTTAAACTTGGTTTTTTTAAATTCTTGTCAACTATAGTATCACAAAGATAAATCATTTTCACTATTTGTCAAAACAAACATTCAACTCCTTTAAAATCAAACCCTTGAAGGTCAATAAAAACAAGAACGAGTGCCACAACTATCAACTTTATTTCATCTTAAATCCGAATGAAGCGTTAGGCGCTTAATCGTCGAAAAATTTGACAAATTCGAAGATTTTGGTCAGCTATTTAGATAGATTTGGCTGTTGGACAATCTGGGTTAAAAATAATTAAATAATCTCATAAAAAAAAGATTACATTTGCTCATATTATTCATGATCAATAACGTGCCTTCACTTATTGTCTCGAACCACATATACCTAAAAATATGAATACTAAAAGTAGCCTCGTTCTTTTGATTTTTGCAATCATGTGTTTTTTATTTGGAAGAAGATATGTGTGCACCATCAAGGGACTTTGTGGGAAATGTGATGAGATACAAATGGAGTCCGAACTTCCCCCGATTTCATTTGGGATGAATTCTGACTCTGCTATTTTGGGCCCAAATTTTGACTCCTATCGAGATTCCATTTGTCTTGCATTTCAAAATCAAGACATCTATTTAGAAGGCCACTATTTTGGCAATGAAACGAATACTTCTGAATCAGAAAACCTGGGAGTTGCAAGGGCAAAAACGATTTCAAATTTATTTTCAAGCTGCTTTGACACGGCAAATATCCATCTAAATGGAGTAAAAAACGAAGGACAAGCGGACAAGTATGCTGCTATCTCGGTTAGCATAGTGGGCTCTAATGAAAAGGGAGAAACAAAAAATAAGAATAAAAATATCTCTCTGACAGGACATACGGACAATACAGGCTCTACAAAACGAAACCTAATCCCCTCTCAAAACGATCCTAATCTGATAAAGAATTATCTTATATCGAAAGGAATGCCTCCAGCTCAGATTACCGCAGAAGGGAAAGGTGATGCAGAACCGATTGCTGAAAACAATTCTGAAGAAATTATGGCTCTGAATTGACACGTAGAACTAAAAATCAAGTAATTACAACTATTCTAACCCAAAAAAACTACCATCATGCTACTTCTCCTGACCCTACAACTCAATCTATTTCAGTCTCCAGTCACACAGACTTATGATAAAAGAGATGCCACGTTTGAAATTCTTTTGATGCTTATTGGTGCATTTATACTTGGTTTTCTGTTCAGGCATTTTCTAGGATATATGTCTAAGAAAGAAATTATAGTGGAAAGAAACTTTGATTCCAACTCTCATTCTAAGAGCGAATTGATTCAACCAGCTGCGAAATCAACGGTTGCTGGAGAGTCTAAGAAAATTGAAGCAACAAAAGTCAAGTTAAAAAGAGAAAAATTGACATCGAAGGTGAAAACCAAAGGAAGCGAAAAGGACAAAAAGATCAAAACGACGAAAAAGACAGAAAAAAAGGCAACTAAAACAAAAGCAGAGCCAAAATTGAAAGCGGAGCCAAAAGCAAAAAAGAGTGCAAAAGTCAAAGATGAATCGAAGGCATCGAAAGTAAAAAAGGCTGCTCCGAAAGTCAAGTCACCGAAAAAAACGATCTCAAAGAAAAAAGATGATCTCAACGTTATAGAATAAATTGGTTAGAAGATTGAAGAATTGTTGGTAGCAAAAAAATAACTAGTTTTGATGCACTAGCAAAAAGTCCAATTGCTGATCTAGGTAAAATGATAACTCAAGCTGGTCCAAGATACAAAATACAGAAGCCAGAATCCTAGATTGAAGAATTAGAAGAATTTAAAAAACTCACCGACGATCAATAACCAAACGATCTAAAAATTAAGCAAATAGTCTCACCAAAAATGAGACTATTTTTTTACATTCAAACAAATAGAACCCCATGAATACGAAAGAGGAAATAACACAAAATTGGTTGCCGCGATACACCAGTGTTGCACTGGAAGACTTTGGCGAATATATATTACTAACCAATTTTATTGGGTATGTAGAGTATTTCGCTGAAAAATTTCAGGTTGAAATAAAAGGTAAAACTCGACCAATGCAATCCGCTACTGCGGAGAATATTACGATCATCAATTTTGGAATGGGAAGTCCCAATGCGGCTACCATCATGGATCTTTTGAAAGCAATAAACCCTAAGGCTTGTTTGTTTCTTGGCAAATGTGGTGCGCTCAAAACCAAATTCCAAATTGGAGACCTCATATTGCCAATAGCAGCGGTCAGAGGTGAAGGTACATCCAACGATTATTTTCCACCTGAATTGCCAGCACTACCAGCTTTTGCATTGCAGAAAGCAATCTCAACCTCCATTCGAGACTTCAACTTAGACTATTGGACAGGCACGGTATATACAACTAACCGAAGAGTTTGGGAGCACGACATCACATTCAAAGAATACCTAACAAAACTGAGAGTGGAAGCAATAGATATGGAAACAGCAACCATATTTTCGGTAGGTCATTACAATAAGATCAGAACCGGGGCACTACTTCTCGTTTCTGACAAACCAATGGTGCCAGATGGTGTAAAAACAGAGGCTAGTGACCAATCCGTAACCCAAAATTATGTCGATAAACATATTCAGATAGGAATCGCATCTTTGAAGCAGCTGATCAATAACGGTCAAACCATCAAACATTTGAAATTTTAAGCTGCGTTGAAAATCACAAAGCTATTTCAGGAGTTCTTTAAAAGTGAGCAAATAGGCGGGATATTCCTAATTACACTTACGCTAGTTTCTATAGGATTGTCAAACTCGACATATCATACCCCCTATTTTAGTCTCGTAAATTGCCGTCTTTTTGACATCCCACTTATCACGATAGTCAATGATGGACTGATGACCATTTTTTTTCTAATGATCGGGTTGGAACTAGAACGGGAAGTATATATCGGTGAATTGTCCAGGCTTAAAGATGCTATACTGCCCACCGCTGCCGCCATTGGTGGCATGGTCGTTCCCGCTTTCATATATTACCTCTTGACCCATAATAGTCAATACTCCTCTGGAATTGGAATTCCAATGGCTACAGATATCGCTTTTGCACTTGGCGTTTTAACCATTCTAGGCAGTAGAGTCCCAAACTCATTAAAGGTTTTTATTACAGCTTTGGCCGTCATTGATGACTTAGGGGCTATTCTTGTTATTGCCATTTTTTACTCTGACACCATTTCTCTATACTTCATCGCTCTAAGCCTTGTAATATGGGGCGTACTATTTTGTTTCAATCGGTTGAGAATACATCATTTTTTACCCTACCTAACAGGTGGAATAGCGATGTGGCACTGTGTTCATAGTTCTGGAATACATGCTACGATCAGCGGTGTTCTTGTGGCATTTGCACTTCCATTTGGAGATGGATCGGACCAAACGATATCTTACAAGTTACAAAAAGCATTGCATAAGCCAGTCAGCTACGTTATTCTGCCACTTTTTGCTATGGTCAATACCGCAATTACTTTGCCTAGCCTTTCAGATCTAAATACATTGCCATTTTTTTGCTTTGCCATTTTCCTGGCAATGGTGATTGGCAAACCAATAGGAATCACCCTCTTCAGCTATCTTGTTCAGAAATTTTTTCCAAAGAATGTATCGCCAATTAAAATTTCTTCAATCATAGGTGCTGGCATTCTAGGAGGCATTGGATTTACCATGTCCATTTTTATTACCGTTTGTGCATTCTCAGATCCTCAGACAATTCTCTTTGCAAAATTTGCCATATTGATCTCATCATTGGTATCGGCCATCGTTGGATTTCTATTTCTTCGATCAAGGCTAAGAATTTAAAAGGGATATTGCATAGATTTTGGTAAGTTTGCTTTCCAAACTCTATGAGAACGATTTCAATTAATATTATGCTCAAGTCAACGTTATTAGCCACTCTCCTCTTGGGCAATTTTCCATCCCATGCTCAAAGCGATGGGTTTATTGTCAAGAAGCTCGATAGTTTCTACACGCTCTTGTCTTTGAATAATAAAATGATGGGAAGTGTTGAAGTTATGAAGGACGGAAAAACCCTATTCCGAAGAGCATATGGCAAATCAGATATTGGTAAGAAAATTATCGCAGATACGTTTACAAAATACCGAATAGGATCCGCATCCAATATCTTCACAGCTACTCTTGTTATGAAAGCCATCGAAGAGAAAAGATTGGCTTTGAACCAGACAATTGAACGTTTTTTCCCTACCATCAAAGGTAGTAACCAGATTACAATCAAACAGCTTTTAGGTCATCGATCAGGAATTTACAATTTTTCAGATGATACTAGTTTCGAATCTTGGAGAACAAAACCTATTCAGGAAATGGAGATGATCCAAAAAATCAGCTCTGGGAAACCTAGTTTTAGACCAGATTCTACATTCGAATTTAGCAATTCAAACTATCTTTTGCTCACATATATACTCGAAAAAGCCTATCGAAAACCGATAGATACTATTTTGAAGTATCAAATCACAAAGCCACTTGGTCTCAAGAACACCTATGCCATCAAAAACATATCACCAATCAAGTTTGAGGCGCATTCATATTCTTTTTTAGATCAATGGATTCAGGAGGTACAAACCCATTACACTGTAGCTAGAGGAGCTGGAACCATCATGACAAATCCACATGAATTGCTTGTTTTCATGAAAGAGTTGATGAATCATCGAATATTGAAGGACAGCGGATGGTATGCTATGCTTCCGCCAAAAGGGCAATTGTATGGATACGGCCTCACCTCACTTCCCATGGGTCCAATTCCAGGGTTTGGACATTCTGCATTCATTGATGGATTTGTGACCATGATGGCATACTATCCGAGCTCAAATATTGGCTACGCTTTATGCTCCAATGGTATGAACTACGATGTCAATGCGATTGCTTCAAATTCTGTTGGACTGACATTTGGTGATGATTTTCCATTACCAGACTTCAAAAGGTATCAAGTAAAGCCCGAAGATATGGCCAAGTATGTCGGAAATTATTTTGAACCACAAATTAGGTTAGAACTCAAAGTGGAAGCGTTGAATGATGCCATTCGTGTCATCGTGAAAGGACAGCCACCGATGATGATGGAAGCCAAAGATCTTCATAAATTTCGGTTTGATGCAATTCAGCTTGAAGGAGAATTTGATTTGGATAAAAATGAGCTCATTATGATACAAAATGGCAAAGCACTTCACCTTAAAAAATTGAACTTAAAATAAAATGAGGCTTTTTTCAATCCTAATTTCTCTAGCTATTCTGTATAGTTGTGGCAACAATAAACCCAACAACTATGGCAAAAGTTGGAGTAAGATAGAACAAACAGATAGTATTCAATATTTAGGTGGAGATGGCTCAAATATCAAGGAAGCTGTGATTGTCAAGAATGCTAAGACCGAAATAGATGGAATGAATGCTCTCTTCAATTGGATACAAGAACGACACGGATTGAAGTTTGTAGAATGGAAGATGAAGGGTCGTTCTGAATCAAAAAACGAATCAAACATTCCTATAGAGAATTATACAATCATCGACGAGGCGACAAACAAGGAATATACCTACTTTTTCAACACCACTGATTTTCGAGGGAAAACAGGCGAATAAAAACAACAATTCATGGACTTGAAGCGTGGTGATCTGCTTATTAGCTACCCTTATCTTGAGGATAATTATTTCTTCCGATCCGTGATTTGCATGCTCAGCCACGATCATGAAGGCTCCTTTGGTTTAATTTTCAATAAAAAAATGCCTAATTTGGTTGGAGAAGTAGTCCCTTTGTTGGCTCATTTGCCTAATCACCTCTATATGGGAGGACCTGTAGAAACAGATAGCTTATTTTTTATTCATCCATACTCAGATCTCAAGAACACAATCCATATTCGCGACAACTTATACTGGAATGGAGACCTCAACGAGCTAAGAGATATGTTTGAATTGGAGTTTGCCAAACCGGAAGAGGTTCGTTTTTTCTTAGGTTATTCTGGCTGGGGCACCGAACAGCTCGAATCTGAAATCAAGGAGCAATCCTGGTTCATCGGTGAATACAACGAAGACCTCATAACCTCGAACGATGATGATGATATCATCTGGAGAAAAAGCATAGAACTTCTCGGTTCTGAGTTTAAAGATATCGCTCGATTCCCAATAGACCCAAGTCTAAATTAATCTGAGGGGTAGGTAATTTAAATTGTATTGTGCCCATAAAAAAACAAGCAAGAACACCATGTGATTTCAAAATGTTGTTCAATTTAAAATGCCTGATCGATTCCGACTAGCCAGCGAAACTTAAATTGCTCTCCATTGTCCATAGCTGAAGGGTGTGAAAGGAAAAATGGCATATCAAATCGCAACGTCAATGGTCGAACTCCCGAAAGCACACCAAACTTTTTGATAGAAATCATAGTGCCAAGACCCGCATCACTGACGATAGGCGACTCAGATAAGGCAAATCGGTTCAAATCAAAATTAGAAATAGACCCAATATCGCCAAACAAATAGGTCTTCATTTCTATCGTTTGTGCAAGCTTCTTCAATCGAATTGGGCTAAGTTTCTCAAAATGCAATTCAGAATTGACTGCTATCCCTGAATTCTGATTATACATCAAATAGTTCTGCCCTTGATCTTCAATAACTGGTCTGAAAGAATATCCCCGCAGATTGAGTCCACCTGTATAGTGCAGATTAGAAGAATTGCTACTTAACTGATTATTTCGATCCTTGTTGAATTGATCTGGAAACATGGTCACTGATCGCATATACTTGTTTTCAAGCATTTCCTCTCCACTCGCACCGCCAATATTGAGTAAAGACTCCGTAGGTAGGAAATTATTTGTTTGATTAGAAGATCCGAGTCTACCTATCATTCTCCATTTCAATTCAGCCTTCTTACCTTTGAATCCAGCCTTTTGCTCTAATTCCAAATAGCTATAGTTCGCTATCGAGAACATCGAAGATCTTAGCTTCATATTTGATAAATAAGAAAAAATTCCATTACTGCCATATGTCCAATACTCCAGTGCAATGCTATTATTCATTGTTTCGTTTTGATTCCATTGCATGAAATTTACATAGTCATAATTAGCCTGCGCATCGCGATATCGAAGCATCGACTTGCCGATAATATTCAGATAAGAATGATCATCGATCGCCTTTGAAAACTTCAATGAACCAAGTGCAACTCCATCTAGATGACGAAGCTCCGCTTTGACCTTGCTATTTCGAATAAACTTATTGGTTGGTCTCTGATAAGAGAACCTAAAGGATAGGATATCATGAACCTCATCGCGTTGACCACTACTAGGATCATTGACATCTCTGACAGACCATTTTCCGACACCTGTGTTCGCCCAAATATCGGCCGTGATTTGATGAAAAGATCGAAATAAACTTCCTTCTGTGTGTATTCCGATTTTCACCCCATCAAAATTATTGTACCAGATGTCAGGCCTCCATAGAATGGTATAGTTTTGCCTGTCGGCTGGTCTTGCCGTTTTACTATCCAATTTGATCTTGATTGGAAAATTTGTAGAATTATTCAATTCATTGATATCTGCCAACCGATTCGTTGTATCTATTTGAGCATTAATCGGTTTTTCTGGCAAATAAATATGTGATTCATATGTTGTTCGAAGCTTGGAATCCCAGCCTATCCATCTAGGCAGAATCTTAGCATCCGTTTTCTTTTCAAACCACGTATTAGGAATATAGAAATTGTATGTTTTTCCACTTTGACCTTGGATACGAATATCCAGTGGCATTTGCATTTCACCCAATCGCTTCAATTTGAGCAAATACGTATCAGAGCCTGTGCTCTTGAGTGGAAATATTTTATAATCGATCACCTTGGATGTTTCAATCCATTCATCAAAAAACCAATTCAAATCGACCTTGGTATACTCGACAATAGCATTCCTAAAATCTTCAATATATGGATGCCTAAAGCTCCATTGGTTGAAATAGTGCTTCATCGCTCCTTGAAACAGAGAATCTCCCAAGGTGTATTGAAGATTGAAAAGCATCGTGGCTGTTTTATTATATACATTTCGATATCCACCACCCTGACCAGTAGCACCGCTGAAACCATCGCTATGCACATTGATTTCAGTATGATCATGATTCATGGCATCATTTACAAAGCTATTGTAAGCTCTCGCGTCCCGCACATCAGTAGCTTCATAATGTGCTCGAAGATATGGATTCTTTGGCGTATCAGATACAATCTGTGGGCCATCGATTGCCTCCAATGCCCAGACAGTAAGAAACTGCGTAAAGCCTTCGTCTAACATTGCGCGATAGGTTTCATTGTTATTGACCATACCATAGAACCAATTATGCCCAACCTCGTGCGCAAGCAATCCTCTATATCCTGGATCAGCGCCACCATCCATAGTTAGCATTGGATATTCCATGCCATCATAGCAATCAGCTACTACCATTTTTGGATAGGCATATTGTCCAAAATCTTTGCTATATACACTAATGACTTGGTGCGTGTATGCACATGCATTTTTCCAACCAGAAGCATGTGGCTCTAGAACCATAGCTACTGTCGATATTCCCTTATTGATTTTTTCATCAATACGATAATGAGGCCCTGCTATCCAGGCAAAATCATGAACATTCTCTCCCTTAAATTTCCATGTTTTACGCTCATCTCTATCGATTTGAATTTTGAATTTGACCGGAGCATCCCATTTCGTATTCCAGAAATTGGATAAATCAAGTTTTTTGCGAAGAGCATCCGGAAGCACTTCTGCTCTATTTTGCAAGACTCCAGTTGCCTCAACAACGTAGTTTGCTGGCATGTTGAGATTGACATTGTAATTGCCAAAGTCACCATAGAACTCTCTGTTTAGATGCTGATCGGTACACCATCCAAATTTTCTATCATAAACAGCCAGTCTAGGATACCAATGCGCGCCATTGAAATGTTTCTCACCTTGATGAGTAAATGATTTCATACGGCGACGAGTCTGACCACCTTTGCTATAATAAGTATTGAAGTTGATTTCTATTTTAATCGTGGTATTTGGCTGCATTGGTGAACCAAGTATGACCTTCATTATAGAGCCATCGATTTCCTTTTTTAGTTCTTTTCCATCTACTTTGATCGAATTAATTTCATTTCCTTTGCCTTCGTCTTCCCACTTGCCAAAAACTACTTTTTCGCCATTAGCCTTTTGCAAGTCAGACAGGTAGGAATACTTAGTAAATGCATTTTGATACAAATTGAAAAAAAGATGATCCAGTTGATGCGGAGAGTTATTGGTATATACGATTGTTTCTGTACCGCGAATAATTTCTTGCTTTTCATCAAGATAGGCATTGATGGTATAGTCGATATCTTGCTGCCAATACTCTGATTTAGCGCCGATTTTATTCTTCCAATAATATGGATTCGATGGTGATTGAAAGGATTGAGCAAATAAATTGCCAGTTAGAATGAGTAAGAGTAATATAAATTTCATGCAGTTATGATTGGCTTAAAGTCCGTGAAAATATGCAATTATCTCAAACTCAAAGCAACAATTTATATTATCGAAACATCAACTAACGCTATAACTATTAGGTCATGTCTCAAAAAAATATATACAAGAATTGATTTTTGAAAAATGATAAAGCGATTCTTGCAAGAGATAAAAGAGTTAACTGATACCGATGTAAGATTTAAAAATGTTGGTAGATTTC
>CANHJR010000020.1 GCA_947461165.1 Saprospirales bacterium
AGTGACAATGGTGGAGAAGCAGGGCAGACATCTGAGAAAATGGCCAATGAAAAGTCGTATTATGAGAAGGCTGAAAATCTAGGCTTGAACCTTCCAACATTTTATTTTGGAATTTCATCGGTATCCTATCCGGACACGATGTATAAGATACTTCGTAGGACTGATCGCGAAACACTTTCAGACTTGGTTTCTCAGTATGGAAATTGGCCTCAAATTACAGAATACTATCAGAAAATCAAGTCCGTTGAGTTTTCATTATTCAATCTTAGAAATGATCCTACGGTTTTTGAAAATGTGAAGGAAATCAAGCAACATCTGAACATGCTGTATGTCACAGCAAACGATGATGAGATCAATAACCATTTATATTATTTGTTACAATTCAGTGGTAACGAAGAATCATTAAAGGTCTTGCACAGTGATATTTTGCAGCTAAAGGATGTTTATAGCGCTGTAAAAGCCGAAAAAACACCTATCAATAACTATATCCCAACGATTCATTGGTATGGATTTCAAAACCAATATCATAGATGGTTACTAGGAGATGCACCATGGTTTATTGGCGAAGAGAAGCCAGGTCAGGTCAAAGGGTTCATCCGTGGAGACTTCGGGATTTCCTACCTAGATGGTCGCCCTATCGCTAGTAAATTGAAAGATGCCATTCCTTGGACCTTGTTGATGAATTTTGTAGCCTTGATTTTAGGATATCTCATTGCTATTCCTATGGGTGTTTTCAATGCCGTTCAAAAAGGAACAAAGCGCGACAGAATCTCAACTGTTATTGTATTTTTGTTAAACTCACTTCCATCTTTTTGGATAGCCACTCTTTTAGTTACTTTCATTACGACAGACGAGTATGGATTGAATCTTTTCCCAACGTTTGGACTTGGAGAGGTCGATGAAGATAGTGGTTTCTTTGAAGTTTTTGGAACTCGTTTTTATCATTTGATTTTACCTGTCTTTTGCTTAACCTATGGCGGTATTGCATACCTCTCACGTCAAATGAGAGCCTCCATGTTGAATACCTTGAGTCAAGACTTTATAAGAACTGCAAGAGCCAAAGGGAATTCTGAGAAAACAGTGATCTGGAAACACGCATTTCGGAACTCCTTGATTCCAATAATCACCATATTTTCATCGATATTTCCAACGATGATCGCTGGAAGTTTTATCATTGAAAATATATTTAGTATTCCAGGGATGGGTAAGTTATCATTTGAAGCACTGATAGCTAGAGACTTCCCGATGGTGTTTACGGTTATGATGTTAGCGGCAATTTTGACGTTGATTGGCAATTTGGTAGCCGATGTGCTGTATGGCGTGGTAGATCCGCGTATTTCTTTTGATAAATAAACAAACTAGAAGATAAGGTATAATGACTAATAACGTAAATAACACATCTAAAATAGTTCAATCATTGGATCAGAGCTATTGGGGAATTGTCAAACGTCAATTTAAGAAAAACAAGTTAGCTGTTTATTCGTTGAAGTTTGTTTATTTCATCGTATTCGTTGGCTTTTTTGCTGATTTTCTGGCCAGTGACAAGCCACTGTATTGTACAATCAATGACAATTCATATTTTCCGATATTTCGTACCTATTTGGTGAATCTTGGTGTGGCCAAGTTCCCGACGGATATGGCGCAGGTCAACTGGGCAGAAACTACGTTTGAGACTGAGATTAGAACGCTGATTCCATACTCACCTCAATACATGGATCTCAAAAACAAGGATTATGTAAGTCCATTTGACAACCAAGATATCACGTCATTTCGATGGAGGCACTGGTTAGGTACAGACAATCTGGGCCGCGATGTTATGGCTGGTATGATTCACGGTACACGCACAGCGATGCTCGTTGGTATTATCTCTATGTCCATTTCTACTCTCATCGGAATTATATTTGGTGCCATAGCAGGTTATTTTGGAGATAGAGGCTTGCAAATGAGTCGCATTCGATTCTGGTTAAATATTGCATTCTTCTTTATTGGATTATGGTATGCGTTTTTTGTTAGAAGCTACCACCTTTCCTCGGCTTTATCCAATGGCTTAGGTTTGTTTTTCTTGCAGTTGATTCTGAGTTTGATCATCCTATCGTTCTTCCTTCTTTTAGCCAATCTTATTGCAGTACCATTGAAGAAGATACCCGCTCTCGGAATGAGAGTCAATGTCCCTGTGGATATTATGATTTCAAGATTGATTGAGATCAAGGTGGCTATTCCTACGATGCTTCTTATTCTTTCCATTGTAGCTGTTATGAAAAGTCCTTCGGTCTTATTGGTCATGGTGATCATAGGTTTGACTAGTTGGACAGGCATCGCAAAATACACAAGAGCTGAATTGCTCAAAGTTCGAAGTCTAGAATATATAGATGCTGCACAAGCTCTCGGGTATAGTCGTATACGAACTATCTTCAGACATGCTTTGCCGAATTCATTGTCAGCGGTATTGGTCGCAGTGGCTTTTGGGATAGCAGGAGCTATTCTATTAGAATCAAGTCTTTCTTTCTTGGGAATTGGTGTCAGACCAGAGGATGTCACTTGGGGCAGCATGATCACTGGTGCTAGAGGCTATTTCAAGGCTTGGTGGTTAGCGATATTTCCTGGCTTGGCGATATTTCTGACAGTTACCATTTTCAATCTCCTTGGCGAGGGCCTTACTGACGCGATGGATCCAAGACTCAAACAATAACTATAGAACTGAAATATTCCAATGATCAATAAACTACTGTCAACTTTTAAGGATAAACTATTCTGGATCAATTTGTTTCTGGCGATTTGTCTATTTGTGATCACAGGAGTTACTTTGTTATACAGTTTAAAAGTGATTACAAAATGGGGTCAAAGTGCAGTTATTCCAAAAGTGGTAAATCTCAATACTGCAGCAGCAATTGATAAGATAGAAGATGCCGGTTTGAATTATGAAATCAAAGATACCGTCTATAGAAAAGATATAGCAGAAGGTACCGTGCTAGAAATACAGCCCAATGCAGGCTTGGAGATCAAAAGTGGTCGAACCGTATATTTAGTTATCAGTTCGCAAAGACCACCTAATGTAGAAATGCCAAACCTCGTTGGAAGAAGCTCCCTGAGATTTGCCAAAATCGAAATTGAATCGCGAGGTCTTGTCCTTGGGAACTTGACATATATACCCTCACCCGAGAAGGATGCAGTCCTTTCTCAAAGAATTGGAAATACCGAAATCAAGCCGGGAACACTATTGCCAAAAGGAACTGCAATCAATTTGACTCTCGGTGATGGACTGACTGGTATCGCCATAGATCCACCATTTCTAATAGGAAAAACGATGGCAGAAGTTCGATCTATTTTGGCAAGCAGGAATATATTTGGAAATTTTTACTTTGACAAGGGACTTTCAGATACAGCAGCTGCAATTATTTACAATCAATATCCTTCAGCCGTCAATGGTGAAAAATTAAACCTGGGAGAATCAATGGATGTCTTTGTAGGAATGAAAATTCCACAAAATATATTACAAGATTCTGCGTTGAAAGCACGATTAGAGCTTGAAAACGCAACAAAATAGAAAATACTTGAAAAGGATTTGGACACTGTACTTAATGGTAACGGTGGGTATGCTGGCCTTTGGCCAAGATACCTTGATGCCTCAGCGTTTCAATTTGAATATTGCAAAGCCTAATACCACCTTATCCCCAAGAGCAGGTGAGGATCTCGTTTACAATGAATATACCTTTGATCCCGTTTTCCTGCCGTTTTTTGATGAATTCACAACAAATAAAGGTATCCCAAAGGATAAAGTACCTTTTTATCTAGGACGAGCTTTCTATACTGGGCGATGTGTACCTACTTTCGGATATGAACTTAGCAGCAAGGACTTTGTCAAAAATCCATCTTATAGCTACTTTTGGAATGCTGCTAATAGTGGGATGGATTCGACGCTCACGACCGCGATTATAGCATACTTTTACAATGATTCTCCCGATTGCAAAACAATATCGCGATCAGAACTGTATTATCCAGCAACTTGTAGACCGACAGGATACAATGCTAGTGGACAAGCGGTTGATTCTATTTGTAAGAAAGATACCACCATATTTGGAGCCTTGATCGATCAGTATCGATTCAAAGGAGTACTATGGACTGACGAATATGCCTATCGAAATGCGCACTATCCAGTCATGCCTCCTAGCAAGTATGTGATGACACTCGATGCGCTCAATGAGAAGGGAAGACCTTATAAGCCAGATATTTTTGATGCTTATGGCAGGGCAGATCAGCTGACTTCGAGTTTAATTGATCTGTCTCCGTTTAGTGATATCGACTCTATCTATCTTTCATTTCATTATCAAGCACAAGGCTATGGTGACTGGCCAGACCGTCAGGATTCCATGGTCGTTCAGTTTTTGGACGATCAGGGTCAGTGGAATCAGGTTTGGCGTCAAGTTGGGCTACAATCGGCAAAGCCAATTTCTGCGTTGAAGTTTGATCTTGCGATGGTAAAAATGCCTCGACAGAATATTTTAAGCGATCCAAACTATTACCACGATTCATTTCGATTTCGTTTTGTGAGCTATGGTACTTTGACTGGCAATAATGATCACTGGCACATTGACTATATCGAGCTGGATACTGCCAGAAGTGCGACGGATACTTCCCTGAGAGATTTTACATTTGCCTATGAATTGCCGAGTATTTTAAAGGACTTTACATTACTTCCATCCAAACATTATATGGGAAGTCAGGACTTGAAAGATACGATTTGGGCCGTGAACAATAATTTCGTTAACAGTCCTATTCTCGGTACGGTCAATACCACTTGTAAGTATCTAAATACAAATACTTCGCTATATAGTAATCTTGGTATTCCTTATAATACAAACCCGTCAGTTCTTTTTGAAGTAACACCAAAGGCACATTTTGGACTTCCCAATCCTATGCCAGATAGTTCAGATTTTGAATACAAGGTTTATATTGACGGATCAGACAATGTTTTGACCAACGATTCGGCACTTGGCAGGTTGCTCTTTCACAAAGAAATGGCATATGACGATGGAACAGCAGAAATGGCTTATGGAATTAAAGGATTTGGTACAAAGAAAGTGGCATATAAATTCAAGTTATCAGTAATAGACACCTTAGCAGCTATCAAAATCTTATTTTCAAACATTGATGAAGATGTCAGGAATATGGTTTTCAATTTGAATATATGGAGTTCTATCGCTTTGGATTCTGGTAAGAAAGAAATTGTATTGCAGACGATATCAAATAAGAAACCTTATTATTATGATACGTTAAACCATTTTCACACCTTTTATTTAGATACACCATTGACTGTATCGGACAGCATATATGTCGGATGGACACAGGCTGATGAGCGTCCATTGCAGATAGGATATGATCGGAATTCTGATTTAGGGCTTCCAAATACCGCCATTTTTGTCAATAACGTTTGGTCAAAAAGTAATGTCGTGACTCCTGGGTCACCGATGATTCGTCTCATGCTAGACGGAAGATATAAAGGAGCTATAGCAAGTGTAGAGCAGTTTCAAAAACCAAAATCAGAATCCATCGTCGTTTTCCCAAATCCTGCTTCTGAATTTATTCAAATTGAAACAGATAATAATGGTCAGCGGATGAACATTGAAATATATAATCTTGTAGGTCAATCCATTTTTCGGCAGACATTGACCACGGATAGACAAGTAGATATCGGGCATATCCAATCGGGTTTTTATTTCATCAACATCAGTAGAGGAGGAGAGGTCGTTTCATCACAAAAACTTAGTATTATTCGATGAGACGCTTTTTTGTTGGAGCTGTATTGCTTTGTTTTGCCTCCGTCCTCATTATCTATTGCCTATTGTTCTTAGGAAATGTATCCAACGAATATCATTTGAAACTTAGGACTAGCAGTCCAATAAATTCTGTGATAGATGAGTTGCTGCAAAATGAAGTTATTTCAAGCCCATACAAGTTGGACTTAGTTCAAACGTTTTATCCAATAACCACCGTTCCAGCTGGACGTTATCTTTTTAGAAAAGGAATGTCGACCAAGGAAATCCTTTCTAAGTTAAAAAATGGACATCAAGACCCCATTTCATTTACATTGTCAACTGCTACTTTTATAGAAGATGTGGCATCAAAGGCAGGAAGTAAGATGAATTTTGATAGTTTAGCGCTTATAGAGTATCTTCGGTCTGACAGCGCGCAGACGAAATATGAAATCAATCAAGAAAATCAATTATGTCTTTTTTTGCCCAATACACACGAGATATATTGGACAGCAAGTGTTGAGGATTTTGTAGGTAGATTTCACAAAGATTACACCGATTTTTGGAATTCAGAGCGTAAGTCAAAAGCACAAACGTTAGGAATGAGTCCGAATCAAGTTTATATTCTTGCCAGCATGGTTCAAAAAGAGTATTCCAAAAGGAATGAAAGATCCAAAATAGCCGGGGTATTGCTGAATAGACTTAAAAAGTCTATGCCATTGCAGGTGGATGCAACGTGTAAATACGCTACAAAAGACTTTGCTGCCAAAAGAGTCCTTAGCTACCATACCACATTCACATCACCATATAATACCTACCAAAACCAAGGGCTCACCCCTGGTCCAATTTGTATGCCAGAGCGAGAAACGATCGATGCGGTGTTGAATGCGGAGTCGCACCAGTACCTCTATTATTGTGCTGATCCAAGTCTGAATGGGTTTCACGTGTTTTCAACTACCTATAAAGAGCACAACTCCGTCGCATCGAAGTATCATCAAAGGATGAATGAATTGAAAATGAAGTAACTCAATCTTTTCGATTTTAAAAACGCATCAAATAGTCGAGCAAATCTTGCAGGACTCGATCAAATGTCCTCGCGCGGGACAAAATTCACGTCCATAAAAAATGATTTGCAAGTGCAATTTGTTCCAAAGAGATTCTGGAAACAACCGTTTGCAATCTCGCTCTGTTTGTTCCACGTTCTTTCCGTTGGTCAGTTTCCATCTGGTAGCCAATCTATGAATATGAGTATCTACGGGAAATGCTGGAATGCCAAAAGCCTGACTCATCACCACCGAGGCTGTCTTATGGCCAACCCCAGGCAATTCTTCTAGTTCTTCGAAACTTTGAGGGACTTCACCATGGTGCTTATCGAGTAATATTCTCGACAGATTCCATATTGCCTTGGATTTAGAAGGAGAAAGTCCACAAGGTCTTATGATGTTCTCAATATCCTCTATGGACATCAAGATCATTTCGGATGGTGTTTTTGCTTTTGCGAATAAGATTGGTGTAATGGTATTGACTCTAGCATCTGTACATTGTGCAGATAGTAAAACCGCTATTAAAAGTTCATAATCACTGTTGTGCAGCAGAGGTATAGGTGTCTCGGGATAGAGATTTTCCAATGTTTCGACAATAAACTGAACTCGTTCTTTTTTTTTCATTGTAGTCGAGATTATCCTCGTTCTCTTTCCAATAAAACCATTTGTGCCAAACTAAGAAAAATGAGTTGTGTGTCATAGTCCGGAAGCGACGTATATGTTTCTATCAAGAATTTACGCCCAAAGAGGGAAGGTTGTTTGATTAGTTTAGCCACAATCGTCTGATTATCCGTAACCAAATAACTTGGATTGAAAAAATATCCTGTAAGCATTCCGATAATCGGGATCTGACCAAAAATTCCGTCGATAAATTTAACAAATGGGTTTTCTTCGGATATGACATATGCTAAGTTTCTATTGCGATCATATGATTCATAACGACTTGACCAAAGTGAAGCCCAACCCTTTCGAGCAAGACTACCAAGAAAGTTATTTTCTGAATCCATAAAGGCATAATTAGCATTAAAATCTAACCATCGGTCGGCACGAATTTGAAACATTTTTAGCGATTTGGATTCATCCGAGTATACGTCTATGGTATCTGTAAGTTTGAGCATTTTTTCTCTTACATAAGCGATTGTTGTTCCACTGGAATCCTTGGCGATGAAGTCATTGGAAAAGGTTGTCACTTTGAAAAGAAGTGAAATTGGAAATTGGATTGATTGCATGTTTTGTATAGAATTATTTAGTTTTAATTTCTCGAAGATTGATGCCCAGAGTGAATTGATGATTGACACTTATTGGAGTCAATCGAGAATACGAGTAGCCAAAATCATATTTTCTGGTATATATTCCAAAACCTAGAGCAAGTCCTTGAAGTCCTCGAAAGGCATCAAATCGACCTTCGATTGATTTTTTGACATCATAGCTTGCTCCAAAACGAAATGCTTTGCCCAATGTGAACTCTCCCGAGAAAACAAATTTACTCATCAAAATAGTTAATAAATCATTGTCTTTAACTGTCACAAAAGGATCTAGAGGAAAGAGATAATAATCAGAAGAGTTGTTGATGCTTGTCCAGTTGTGAATTTCCTGAGCCATGATGGTCAATCGAAAGGGAAGATGTTTTAGTTTTTTGCTCAAAGCAAGCTGTATATCAAAGGGTAATGTTGCAGACTGTGTATTTCGGCCTACAAATTGATGTCCAATATTTTTCAATAATAGCGTGGCATAAACTTCGCGCTCCTCGTCTCTGTAGAGCATAGAAAGATCCATGGCCACTCCAGCAGAAGATGCTAATAAATAATTGCCGTAAGCAAATTTTATTGTAGTACCAAAATTGTAATTTTTATACGTTTTGGAAGCAGCGATATAGGTACTTATTTCGTTCGGAATAAACTTGCCCAGGACATTGCCATCGACATCCGTTTGGATCTGCTCCCCATAGCTTATAAAATTGGCTCCAACGACATAGGGTATGTCATGTTTATAATTGTTCAAACCGTATGCTACATTGCCATACAAGGAGGTGAAATAATATGCTGATGAGGCAAGAATCTTTCCTCTGGTGTGAAATTGTATCAATGCTGGATTGGCAAGTGCGATGTCTATCTGAGGCTCAAAGGTCGCAATAGCAGCCTTTCCTAGATAATTTTGTCTTGAAGACGTTGCAATGTTTAGAAACTTGAAACTTGAGGTTTCATATACACTGTTTTGACCGAAAAACGATATATAGATCGAACATAAAAAAATAATGAAGTATATTCGAATAATCAAAGGTCGGCGAATGTGTTTTTAATTAAACCTGTTTTCGTAATAGATTGACATTTAATAACTAAAATGTGATTAAATTATTGTCGTTGGTCAAGATCAAATGTCAGTCTGAAGTTGGCTTCGATGCGAAATTAAACTATTTCCGACAAAAAACTTTTGAAATAAAAAAAATAGATTATCTTTGCACACTCAAAAAAAATAAGGATACCAAGATGTACGCAATAGTAGAAATAGCTGGAAAGCAATATAAAGCAGAGGCTGGAAGATTTTTATATGTAGATAGACTAGCAGGAAACGACGGTGACAAGATAACTTTTGACAAAGTTCTTTTGTTGGATAATGGCGGTAAGGTTACAGTAGGAGCACCTACAACAGGTACATCTGTCTCTGCAACTATTTTAGGTCAGAGTCGTGCGGACAAGGTTATTGTATTCAAAAAGAAAAGAAGAAAAGGATATAAAGTGAAAAATGGTCATAGACAAACATTCACTAAAGTTAAAATCGATAGTATCTAATACAACTTTATTAAGTAAACAAAATTCTACAACAAGTAAAATATAACAGTAATGGCTCACAAGAAAGGTGTCGGTAGTTCGAAAAACGGAAGAGAATCACATAGCAAGCGATTAGGTATTAAAATTTATGGTGGGCAAGAAGCTATACCAGGCAATATCATCGTAAGACAACGTGGAACACAATTTCATCCAGGATTAGGAGTAGGTATTGGCAAAGATCATACTATTTTCGCAATGGTTGATGGCGTTGTTACATTCAAGAGAAAGGCAAATGACAGAACATTTATAAGTGTTCTTCCAAAAGCATAATATCAATTTTTTTAAATATAAATTTAGCCTCTTCAGTAATGTAGAGGCTTTTTTTTTGACATAAATCGGAGACTAATTTTTCTTGTGGACAGACAATTCACCTTAGAATTTTGTTTTAAATTATATTTGTAGC
>CANHJR010000021.1 GCA_947461165.1 Saprospirales bacterium
CCTATTTTGAGAGAATTATTGAGCATCTGAATTGTTTTTGCTGAGGATATAATCGATAAGTTTTACGAGGGCCTTTTTGCGGTGACTGATTTGATTTTTTTCTTCTTTGGTCAGTTCTGCATTGGTGCAATTGCCACCAATGGGTATAAAAATAGGATCATATCCAAAGCCATTGATCCCTTTTGGTTCAAGAGCGATGTTGCCTTCCATTTCTCCTTCAAAACATTCGCAAGAGCTACTTGATTTGTATGTAAAAATGGAAACAAATCTTGCTTTTCGATTTTCAATACCTTCTAGTTCTTTCAGTACCTTTTGATAATTACGAATGTCATCCCGATCTTCGCCGGCATACCTTGCACTGAATGCACTAGGCTTGCCAAGAAGCGATTCCACCTCTAATCCACTATCTTCTGCGATGCAGGTTAGTTTTGTTTTCTGAAAAAAGTATTCTGCTTTATGCTCAGAATTCTGTCTAATCGTATCGAATGGTTCAGGAATTTCCTCCTGAAACATAATATCTTCAAGAGATAAAACGTGATAGCTATCGCCAAGAATACTTCGTACTTCCGACAATTTATTCTTATTATTTGTAGCGAATAAAATTTTCATTCAAGTTCTTATTGTTGAGATTCGAGGATCATGCCAGCACCCACTGTTACATTCGTCACTTCATCTATAAGAATAAAACTACCTGTTATCCTGTTTTTTTGGTAGATATCATAAAAGATTTCAGAAGTAGTTCTGAGTTGGACTTTTCCGATATCATTCATGTTTAGTTGTGTTTGATCTGGTATGCGATGCAAAGAATCGATATCCATTTTGTATGAGATTCCCTTCACCATAGCCTTGACATCTTTGGTGGTATGCTTCAAGATATATTTACTGCCTAATGACATTGGTTTTTCGCTCATCCAACACATCATTGCTTGAATATCTTGTCCTCGTTTAGAGGTGTTATTCTCTCTAACGATCATATCGCCTCTTGAAATATCAATTTCGTCCTCTAACTGAATAGAAATAGATTGAGGTACGAAGGCTTCTGTTAAATCATGGTCTCCGAATTGAATGGACTTTATCTTACTTGTGAATCCCGAAGGAAATATGGTCACCTTTTCTCCAACTCGTATTGTTCCTCCTAGCATTCTCCCGGCATAAGCCCTAAAGTCATGGTATTCCTCGCGCTGAGGGCGAATGACAGTTTGAACAGCGAATCTTGCATCGACTAGGTTATTGTCATTAGCTATATGAATGTTCTCGAGAAGATACATCAGTGTCGTACCTTCGTACCAAGGCATATTGGAGGATTTATGTACAATATTGTCACCATTCAGCGCAGAAATAGGTATGAAATGAAAGTCCTTGATTTGAAGCTTGGCAGCAAATTCTTTATAATCATCTCGTATCTTATTGTAAGTGGCTTGATCCCAATTGACGAGGTCCATTTTATTGATACAAATTGCCACATGCGGAATTCCAAGAAGTGAAGCAATCAGGGAATGTCGTTTCGTTTGTTCGATGATACCTTTGCGTGCATCGACTAGAATAATAGCAAGGTGAGCGGTAGATGCACCTGTGACCATATTTCTAGTATACTGAATATGACCTGGCGTATCCGCTATTATGAATTTACGTCTTGGGGTGGAAAAATAACGATAGGCAACATCGATAGTAATTCCTTGTTCTAACTCCGCCTTGAGACCATCGGTCAGATAGGCAAGATTTATTTTTTCTTCGCCTTTTCGCTGGCTTGTTTTTTCTATGGCATCAAGTTGGTCTTGAAAAATCGCCTTGGAATCCATGAGGAGACGACCTATCAACGTACTTTTCCCATCATCAACACTTCCTGCTGTGGTAAATCTCAGTAGTTCCATTCTGAGGTAGCTTTCACTATCAAATTTGCTTTCTTCAGACATAAACTTAATTGTACCTACGATAGATTTTTTTATCTCTTTTGTCAATATCTACATACATGATTGCATAAATTGCAAAAAATAGAAATGCGAGACTTGTACTCAAAATTGTCTTAAATATGATGTAAAAGGGATTATATAATTCTCCCATTTCAATTGTGAAATAAACTAGATGAAAAACGGATAACCCAATCATCACAAGTTTAAATAGAAAATTGCGGTCTTTGGATTTGCTGATAAATTCCGTTTCATCCATTTTTTTGACAGTCATCAAACGATAGAGATAAGGTCGGATATAAGCCAAAATAAGAACGCTTGCCATACCAATTCCTTGCGTTCCGCTAAAAATATCAACCAAAAAGCCATAAAAAGCGGCCAAGGACATATAGTATTGAGGCTTCAGGTTTATCGGAAATAACAAAACAAATAAAGGGAAAATCTTTGGATTGAAATAGCCAAGAAAGTTGACATTGTTCAAAAACACAATTTGGACCAGCCCTAACAACAATCCATTAAGGATAATACGCAACCACTTGTTACTCATTTTTTGAGGTTGATTGTTTTTGAATAATGCGAGATTCAACTGCTTGAATTTCTGGTTGACTGGTATTGTTTATCAAATAGACGTAATCAAGATTTGAAAAATCATTGTACATCTGAATTTGTATATTTGCAAAGTTGCTAACATCCTCTTTTTGTTTTAAAACCTGACCGATAGGAATCCCTTCAGGAAAATAGGATGAAAATCCACTAGTGACAATTTTATCACCTTTTTTTAACCTGATATGCTTTGGAATCTCATCTAATGAAGCCAGTCTAATATCTCCACCCGTCCATTTCAATTGACCAACATGGCTTGTTGATGCCACTCTGGCACTAACCGTCATATCTTTATTGATAAATGACATTATACTTGAATAATGCTCGTTGACTTCGATGACTACTCCAACAGGTCCATTTCGGCTGATTACTCCCATATCTTTGTGCAATCCATCAGCACTTCCTTTGTCAATGATGATATAATTTCGGATGTTTGCAATTGAATTATGGATGACCTTGGCAGGAACTAATTTGAATCGAGATAGTTGAGGCAATTGAGATTGTGCCGAATAGTTAGAGTCGGCGGTTTTTTGGGCGTTTTGAGTTTGCAATGCTATTAACTGGTTAAGAAGTTTTGCATTCTCGTCGGCTAAGTTTTTATTGACATCACCCAGCATAAAATATTTTTTATACGAGTCTAATGTTTTGTATGTTGAAGCTACAACCGAATTTGACCGGGATATAATGTTGGAATTGTAAAACTGGTTGTACCGACCTATTATGAAAAAAGATAGCGCAAAATAAAATGCAAATACTAGTGTAGGAAATGTTTTAACAATTATATTGAAAATGTTTCCCATACTAAGATTCTATATTACCTTGTTTATTGTTATCTAAGAAGTCATTATTTAAGAACAGCAGCAAATTTCTCCATATTTTTCAAGGCGATATTTGTGCCTCGAGCTACTGCCAAAAGAGGATCATCAGCTACATGAACTTTGAGCTTAGTTTTGTCACTTATTCTCTTATCCAAACCTCTTAATAAAGCACCTCCACCAGTAAGATAAATTCCAGTTCTGAATATGTCAGCGGCAAGTTCTGGAGGTGTAGATTCAAGCGCTTTGAGAATCGATTCTTCAATTTTTTGAATAGACTTATCAAGAGCATCAGCTATTTCGTGATATGAGATCACAATTTGTTTTGGAATTCCCATCACGTTGTCTCTTCCTTGAACAGGATATTCTGCTGGAGGGTTTTCGAGATGCGTCAATGCAGAACCGACATTTTTCTTCACCTGCTCTGCGGTTGGTTCTCCGATATTGAGGTTGTGTTGGGTTTTCATGTAATCCATGATGTCCTTTGTCAGTTGATCACCCGCAAGTCTTATTGATTGATCGCAAACGATTCCAGATAAAGCTATTACTGCAATTTCAGTAGTACCACCGCCTATATCTACAATCATATTTCCTTCTGCTTCTTTGACATCGATTCCTATGCCGATCGCCGCTGCCATTGGTTCAAAAATCAACTTGACTTCTTTACCACCCGCTCGCTCTGCACTATCCACAACGGCTCTCAATTCCACCTCAGTAATTCCTGAAGGAATACAGATAACCATTTTGTAGTTTGGTGGAAAAAGAAATTTATTTGATTTTGTGATCATACCGATCATACCTCGAATCATGTTTTCCGCAGCATTAAAATTGGCAATGACACCATCTTTCAAAGGTTTGACAACCTCCAAATTTCGGTGTTCTTTGCCTTGCATTTGTTGGGCCTTCTCACCGATAGCGATAACCTTGTCTGTGATTTTGTCGATCGCAACCATCGATGGTTGGTCAACTACCACTCGGTCATCATGCATGATGATTGTGTTTGCTGTGCCAAGATCTATAGCTATTTCCTGTGTTAGAAAATTAAAAAGTTTCATGGAGTCGTCCTTGGGATCTAGAGATTATCGAAAATTTGATTTTGTGGGTTAAGACACACAAAAGTATAACTAATTTGGGAAGTATTATTTTATTTTTTTTAAGACCTAAATTGTGCCTAAGAATTGGATCTAAATTGCTGTAAAAACCGAATATCATTTTGCCAAAATAGCCTCAAATCATCTATCTGATATAGGAGCATAGTGATTCGCTCGATACCCATGCCGAATGCAAAACCGTTGTATTTTTCGGAATCGATATTGCAGTTCTTGAGAACAGCAGGATCAACCATGCCACAGCCCAATATTTCTACCCAACCAGTATACTTGCAAATATTGCATCCTTTTTGTTCGCAGATAAAGCATGGTACATCTACTTCTGCACTTGGTTCGGTAAAAGGAAAATAGGATGGGCGCATCCGGATATTCTCACTTCCAAAAAGCTCCTTGGCAAAGAAATAGATCACCTGCTTCAAATCAGCAAATGAAACCCCTTCATCAATATAGAGACCTTCCACTTGATGAAAGGTGCAGTGGGCACGAGCAGAAATGGTTTCATTTCGATAGACTCTACCCGGATTTATAATTCTCAAGGGCAATTCATTGCGCTCCATCGCCCTAATCTGCACATTAGAAGTGTGCGTGCGAAGCATCCATTCTAGATCTGGTGTAAGGAAAAAAGTGTCTTGCATGTCCCGAGCAGGATGATTTTTAGGGAGATTGAGTGCTGTAAAGTTGTGCCAATCATCTTCTATCTCAGGGCCTTCTTCTACCGTAAACCCAATTCGCTCGAATATGGATATAATTCGCCTTCGAACGATGGATATCGGATGGTGACCTCCCGAGAGGCTTTGAAATGAGGGTGCAGTCAAATCAAAATCGATGCTTTTCTGCTCTCCATTGTTTTCATATCTATCCTTGGTTTCTGTCCACTTGGTTTCTGCCATTTTTTTAACATCGTTGATCAATAACCCAAACTCTTTTTTGCTCTCGCTAGGAACTTGTGCTATCAGCGACATTGAGTCTTTGAGTCGACCTTTTGTGCCTAGGTAGGCAATTCGAAATTTCTCAACACTTGATGCATTTTCTATTTTGTATTGTTCGATTTCGAGTTTCAACTCCTCAATCTTTTGTTTCCAATTCACTTCTATTAATTTTTGACCTTGCAAAGTTTGATTTTTTCGACCAATTCGAATAAAAAAACATATAAATAAAAAAAACATTTACCTTTGTCATCGTTTTACAGCAAGAATTTCCTTTCTTGCTCATTATCCAATCCGTTTTTTCTTAGTCGTCCTTTTTTACGTCCATCATTTTTTTAGGAAATTATTTTTTATAACATTTTTATTTTAGTCATTTTTAAAAACATACCGTTATTTTGGAAAAGAACCCAGAAGAAAACCAATCGAAAAGAAAGCGTATGACCAAAACGCCACAAACGATTTTAGAACTAAACCCACAAGACGAAATAATTCAAGAGCGATCTGATGTGACAAATTCAGATGAAATTGAATCAGAAAAAGCCGAAGGCAAAAAACGTGGTAGAAAGAAAACGACAGATACCACCAAAATTGTCCTCGCAGAAAAAACGGAACAAGTGAGGTCGGATCCTCAAGAAGAGATCAGGGAAGAAAAAGTCCATCAGAACCAAGAACCGAAGCAACAGAAGCGTGATCGTTACGACCAAAAACCAAATCATAAAGAGCCAAGAGTTCAAAATAATCCGCAACCAGTCCACCAATTGACTGAAGAATCTACTGGAGAAGTTTCAGATGGCGCAACTATGGAAGGGTTGCCTGAGGATGAAATCGAGATCGTGGAAGATAAGAATGTATTGACATCTGAGCAGCGATTTCAAATATATCAGGAATTGGCAGGAAAGGTCAGTGCAGAGGGCGTATTAGAGATTACGAACGAACAGTTTGGATTCCTTCGTTCTGCAAACTATAACTATCTAGCTTCACCAGATGATGTCTATGTATCTCCTGCTCAAATCCGAATGTTCGGACTCAAATCTGGAGATACTGTTGTAGGTCCTATTCGTCCACCAAAAGAGGGTGAGCGATATTTTGCCCTCCAACAGGCGATTGAAGTTAATGGAATGCCTGTCGAAATGATCAAAGACCGTGTGCCTTTTGATTATTTGACGCCATTGTTTCCATATGAAATGCTCAATCTATCCGACAAATCTGATCCTAAGAAAATCACAGGTCGAATCATGGATCTATTCACCCCGATCGGAAAAGGTCAACGCGGTATGATTGTATCTCAACCTAAGACTGGTAAAACCACGGTGCTGAAAGATATAGCCAATGCCATAGCGACCAATCATCCAGAGGTATACTTGATCGTTTTATTGATAGACGAACGTCCTGAGGAAGTGACAGATATGCAGCGATCTGTTAATGCAGAGGTAATAGCATCCACATTTGACGAGCCAGCAACAAAACACGTTCAGATCGCGAATATCGTGCTACAAAAAGCGAAAAGATTGGTTGAAAGTGGTCATGATGTCGTGATCCTATTGGATTCCATTACCAGATTAGCAAGGGCATACAATACCGTAGCACCATCTTCTGGCAAGGTCCTCTCCGGAGGTGTGGAAGCCAATGCTATGCAAAAACCAAAACAGTTCTTTGGCGCTGCGCGAAAGATCGAAAATGGTGGCTCACTTACAATCATAGCCACAGCGCTTGTGGATACCGGTTCCAAAATGGATGAGGTTATATTTGAAGAGTTTAAGGGTACAGGCAATATGGAACTCCAACTAGAGCGTAAACTATCTAACAAACGAATCTATCCAGCCATAGATCTTGTGCCGTCTTCAACACGTCGCGATGATCTTTTGCTACCAAAAGATGTATTGCAGCGTATGCAGATTCTTCGTCAACAAATGGCGAGTATGCATGCAGATGAGGCCATGCAGTTTCTCCTCCAACATATGCGTGGAACACGAAATAATGAGGAGTTTATGATCAGTATGAATAGCTAAGGCATAGATCCTTTATTTCAGTACGCACAACTTATTTGAGCAAGGCCCCGATATTTGTTTCCAATTCTTGCAATTTGACAGCATTGATGGTGGACTCTGTTTTGAATTTGATGATTCCGTTTTTATCAAGAAGAAATAGATAGCAATTCTTGTCTTTTTTGATATTGAGATATGAAATATAGTTATCTAAATTGCCATAATAACTCGCCACAAAATCATGTAGTGCAGGAGGAACACCGCCGCGCATGCCGCCGTCTATGATTCCACTAATGATTTTATAGCCTCCTGACATCATCGGAATTTCATAGTAATTGATTTCCTTTTTTTTGTATTTTTTTGAGATGGCTGCCAGCCATGGATCGATTTGGTCCTGCGCCTCGCGTTTGAAAGCAATCACGATGATCGTTGGTTTTCCCTTGACATCTTTTGGAAATTCGATCGCTTTTTTTGAAAGGGTTTCCGCGGATAAATTTGGGAATACCTTATTGATAACAGTGTCAATTTTTTTGACCTGTGCTATCGAGGTCATTGCAAAAAGAATGTTGCAGGTAATCAGCGCGATGGTTTTCATTTCTTTTTTTTGATTTTATGGTTTATTTTAAATCTATTTTGATAATTCGAAGGCCCAAAGCTACGGTTTTGTTTTGGCAGAATCTGATTTTTTCCATTTTCGAATTCGAATAGTCGCATTTTTGAAAGGTGGGGATGTAATCCATTGAATCATTTTTCCTAGTAGCCATTTCTCATACCTTGTATTTCATATAGTTCTAGGTTTGTTTTATGTTCCACCAGTTTCAAGATTTCTGCAGTCGTTAGATCTAGTTTGGTTTTCAGTGCATAAAAATCATCGTATTCTTTATAAAATTTCTGTGCCAGCAGTCCAAGCTCATTTCACTTGAAGTTTGTTTCTGGATAGTCTATTGTCAAACCTTTGCTTTGTTTGTCATTCCATTTGAGAACCTAATGCCCCCATCCGATGAGATATGCAAGAAGGTTGTTGATGCTCATTTTGGTGTTCTTGGCGTGTCCTTCCAATTCTTTCTTGTTTGTTTTTCAAATGGTATTGACATCAACTCAGCAGTTAATTTGCCGTAATTGTCTACGATCGCTTTTTGTAATTCATTTTTAGAATTTGGAATAGCCATTGAAATTGTGCATTATAATTATTCCAAAAGATCCGGTCGTCGTTCTTTTGTTCTTAGGATAGCTTGTTCATATTTCCACTCATCAATCTTCTGCTTATGTCCTGATAATAATACCTCTGGCACAGTGATTCCTTCCCAGGTCTCAGGTCTTGTATAGACAGGCGGTGATAGGAGTCCGTCCTGAAAACTATCGGATAGGGCTGAGGCCTCATCGTTGATCACGCCAGGTATGATTCGACCGATACTATCGACAAGGGTGACAGCGGCTATTTCTCCGCCACTGAGAACGTAGTCTCCTATTGATATCTCCAATGTGACATATTTCTCTCGAATACGCTCATCGATACCTTTGTAGTGACCGCAAATCATCATCAAATTCCCTTTGAGAGATAGCGCATTGGCCATTTTCTGATTGTAGGTCTGACCGTCAGGGCATAGATAGATGATTTCATCATAAGATCGCTGGGTCAGAAGGCTTTCGATACAGTCTGCGAGTGGCTGACACATCATGACCATACCGGCATCACCACCATATTGATAGTCATCTACTTGCTTGCTATTTCCGATGCCAAATGGCCTCAAAGCGATGGTATTAACTGTGAGATGCCCTTTGACTTGGGCGCGTTTCAAGATGGAGTGGTGCAGAAAACTGTCCATCAGTTCAGGAATGACAGAAATGATATCGATGTGCATTAGCTGGTAAATGTTTTAAGGTATTCTGCATCAAGTTCACAATATATGGCTCTCAAATCCTCATCAATGGTGACTATCATTTCATCAATAAATGGGATCAAGATCGTTTTTTTATCTTCGGTCGTAATTTCAATAATTTCCTGAAACTGATTTTGAAGAACATCGGAAACCAATCCTATTTTTTCTCCAAAATTATGAACTTCATATCCGATATAGTCGTCTTCTTCTTCCATATCGAAGTGATCTTTGACAATATCTGATGCCATATAAATTTCACAATTATTGAGCGTCACTGCGAGCTCTTTTGAGTTGTATTTCGTCCAGAGGATATTGGCTGTAAACTCATCGACTAGTCCTATTTGGGACACTAAAAGTGGAATTTTTTGATTTCCTTTTTCTATAAAAACAGCCTTGAATGCTGTTGAAATATTTTCATGGTAAAATTCGACGATCGTCGTGCCATCGTAGCCCTTGGTTTTGAGGATTCGTCCTACATTGCTAAGTTCCATTTGTTTATCGGTGTGTGGTTATGAATTTTTTGAAATAGCCACATTCTTGCAGCACTTCTTTGGCGTATTTGGTGTCAAGGTATTTTTTGAGTTCAAAGAACTGAGACCAATTATCAAAATCTTTTTGGACATTTTCTACCTCATAATAGGATTCAAATTTGTCATAGAAGTTCTTTTTGTACCATTCATTGCGTTCACATTTTGCAAGCATGAAATGACATTTTGCTCTTTGTTCAGGATGGACTGCTTGTGTCAATGCTAATTTATAGAATTTCTTTGCGTTTTCCATACTAA